>JAYVJN010000330.1:0-11489 GCA_043769325.1 Acidobacteriota bacterium | reverse complement strand
TTCTTCTTTCGTGCGCACTTCCCCGACCAATTTGCGGTCGCCGTCCCAGATGGCAAATTCCGTGATAGAGGCGGATTCCGGTAGCGGAAACAGGTAAGTTCCCTCCATTATCTGGTCGTAATCATTGCGAAAAACCTGCTCAATGTGCGTTGTGGCGACCTGCCCGTTAATTTTCGTGTCAACCTTGATAGATTTGACCGGCAGCGAACGCGGCAAAGGTTGCGGGCGCGGTGTTGGCGGGCAACGACGGCACGGCCCCGGCACAATCACGCCTTGCGCGTAAGCGGCAAGCGCGGAGAGAGAAAGTAAAAATAACAGACTGATAAAACGGACAGTGAATTTACGCGGCATATCTTTGTTCCTCAACAACTTTCAGCATCTTTGATGTAAGGGCGCACGGCCCCGTTCGCTATGATGAACGGTTAAAGTTGAGATTCTTGCGTGGAAAAACCGGAAAGTTTGCCTGGCGGCGCGATGTGTTACAATGCGCCGCTTGAGGTGAGAACGAATGAGCGTAGCCTTGCGGGTCGAAGGCGTCTCGAAACAGTACCGCATTTACGAGAAACCCAGCCACCGTCTGACGGAAACCATCACTCGCGGGCGCATGAAGCGTCACCGCGAGTTTTGGGCTTTGCGCGACGTGAGTTTCGCGTTAGAAAAAGGCACGACCACCGGCATCATCGGGCCGAACGGGAGCGGCAAATCCACCTTGCTGCAAATCGTCACAGGAACACTTGAACCAACACACGGGCAAGTGATTTATGAGGGCCGCGTGTCGGCGTTGCTGGAATTGGGCGCGGGTTTTAACCTGGAATTCACGGGCCTGGAAAACGTCTATATGAACGGCGCGTTGCAGGGCCTTTCGCGCTCCGAAATCGAAGCCTTAATGCCTGAGATTGAACGCTTTGCCGAAATCGGCGACTTCATCCACCAACCCGTCAAGACTTATTCGAGCGGGATGTTCGTGCGCCTGGCGTTTGCGGCGGCGATTAGCGTCAGACCCGATTTGCTCATCGTGGACGAAGCCCTGTCCGTCGGCGACGCGGTTTTCCAACACCGTTGCCTGCGCCGCATCAAGCAGATGCAGGAGCAAGGCGCGACGATTCTTTTCGTCTCACACGACCCCGGAGCGATTCGCGCACTGTGTTCCCATGCCATTTTGCTCAACGCTGGCAATGTTCACGCGCAAGGCAAGCCGGCGGATGTGCTGAACGTCTATCAAAAGCTCATCATGGAGCGCGAGGAAGCCTACGAACAGGCCGAACCACAAGAAAATCAAGCAGATACGACGGAGATTGACGAATTGCCGCCCTTGCGTTGCGAGTTCCGGCACGGCGACGGCAGCGCGGAAATTCTCAGCGCGGAGATTTTGGACGAACGCCGCCAACCCGCCGATTTAGTCGAATCGGGCGCGTCTCTGCTGGCGCGTCTGCGCGTGCGCTTTCAACGCGATTTAGAGCGTCCCGTGTTCGGCGTGTTAATTCGTAACCAGCACGGAATCAATGTTTACGGCACAAATACTGAGCAGAAAAGCGTCAGTATTGAAACTGTTGAGCGCGGCGAAATAGTGGAAATAACCTTTGCCTTTGATTGCTGGCTGGCAAGCGGTTATTACGCCGTCTCGTTTGCCGTCCACAGCCTCGACGGAGTGAGTTATGATTGGGCCGACGGCGCGGCGATGTTCCGCGTGGTCAACGCCGAATTGGTCGAAGGTATTGCCAACCTCAACGCCGTCGCCAACGGACGCCGGCTCAACCCAAAAGCGAAAGTATGAACCAAACAACCTGGCGCAATTGGACGCAAACCGATGTGGTGGACGCGGCACCGGCGGCCTTCGCGCTCCGCACTTATTTAGAGCAAACCGATTTGCGCCAACATTTACAGCGCGTGGCGAGAGAAACCGAACTGCGCGATGTGGCTGAAATCGGCTGCGGCTTCGGGCGCATGACCGTCGTGCTGCAAGAGTTTGCGCCCCGCGTCACAGGCTTTGAACGCGAACCGGCTTTTGTCGCCGAGTGCCGCCGTCTGCACCCTACGCTAGAGTTTCAGCAAGTCCAAACACTCGCCGCTTTGCCCGCGCCCGACGCCGCTTTTGATTTGGTCTTGACCTTTACCGCGCTGCAACATTTAATCAATCCGGTAGCGCAACAAACCGTCGCGGAAAGCAAACGCATAACCCGGCCCGGCGGCTTTGTTTTGCTGTGCGAAGAGACTGACCCCAACGTCATCGGCGGCGAACCGGAAAACGAGTTTGGTTCGTGCGTCATTGGCCGCGCAGTTGAAACTTACGCCGCCTGGTTCGCGCCATTGCGACTGATTTCCACCGCCCCGCGCCGCATCGAACCCACCTACGAACGCGCCGACACGGGCCGCTTTATGTTATTCCAAAGTTGACGGATAATGGCTCTATGTTTCATCCCAACGACAAGGCCGGCCCCTACACGCTGGTTAAATTTCTCGGCGAAGGCGGGTTCGGCCAGGTGTGGCTGGCCGAAAAGACGACGACGCTCGGCACAAAACTGAGCGTGGCGTTGAAGCTGTTAAATTTGCAACTGGTTGACCTGGACGCGATTCGCCAGGAGGCCGCCGTGTGGGAGACCATCAAGCACCACCCGCACATCGTCACGCTGGTTGACGTGGAAAAGTACACAGTCAACGGCATGGAGTACGTCGGCATCGCCAGCCTGTACATGGAAGCCGGTTCGCTGGCCGACTGGCTCAAGCGGCACGGCGGACGCGCGCCTTCCGTCCAAGCGGCGGTAGAAATGGCGTTGGGCATCCTGGACGGCCTGGCCTGTCTCCACGAACAGACGCCGCCGGTCATTCACCGCGACCTGAAACCGGCCAATATCCTGATGCAGGGCGAAGGCCCGTTGCTGGCCGATTTCGGCTTGGCGCGGGCGTTGCGTAGCGGCAAGGATTACAGCCACTCACTCCACGGGGCCGGCACGCTGCTCTATATGGCCCCCGAATCGTTTGACGGGGAACACTCCTTCCGCACCGATATTTGGGCTGTGGGCGTAACACTCTATCAAATGTTAAGCGGGCGTCTGCCATTTGACAATCCCGACCCGCCTTTGCTGAGGAAGGCCATCAAGGAGGACACTCCGCCGCCTTTGCCGGCAAGCGTCCCGACACGCCTGCATGAAATCGTCGCCAAGTCGCTGGCAAAGGACAAAACGCAGCGTTACCAAAACGTGGCGGCCCTGAGCGCGGACTTACAAACCTATCTGACCGGCAGCGCGGCGCGGACACAAGTTGACGCCGAAAAGACCCTCCCTGACGCAAAAGCCGTCAAACCAGAGCAAAAAGCGGGAGTGCGGCGCAAATACGCGCCGCTGCCGGCGCAACCTCTGTGGCCGATAGTAGCGGGCATCGGCGCGATTGCGGTGTTGGGCGTGAGTTTGTTGGGTTATTCATTGTCCGGCTATTTCACCAACAGCCGGAATCCGGCGGGCGGCGAGACCTCTCCCGCCAAACCTACGGGTGCGACATCACCCGCGAAGCCTAACGCAGACTACACGGCGGTGCTGCCCGGCGATGTCAAGATGGAGTTTATGCTGATTCCGTCGGGCAATTTTAAGATGGGTTCGCCCAAGAGCGAACAGGGCCGCGACAACGACGAAGGCCCGCAGCATCAAGTAACTTTCAGCCGCGAATTTTACCTGGGCCGCTACGAGGTGACACAAACGCAATGGCAAGCGGTGATGGGCAACAATCCCAGCCGCTTCGGAAATTGCGCCGAATGTCCGGTGGAAAATGTGTCGTGGGATGACGCGCAGCAATTCATCAAGAAGCTGAACCCGCAATCAGACGGCGGCGGGAAGTACCGCTTGCCGACGGAAGCCGAGTGGGAATACGCGGCGCGGGCTGGCGAGAAAGGGCCTTACGCGGGCAACCTGGACGAGATGGGCTGGTACGGAAACCCCCGCGGCAAAACGCATCCCGTCGGGGAGAAAAAGGCGAATAAGTTTGGCTTGTACGATATGCAGGGCAATGTCTGGGAATGGTGCGCGGATAGGTACTACCTATACAGTGGCGATGCCGTGACGGACTCAGGCCCCACCTCCGGGGGCGCGAGTGGCGATGCTGTGACGAACCCACCAGGCCCCACATCTGGCGCAATAGAAACGAAAGCAGCGTTTGACACCGGTGTCGGCAGCGGCGGCGCCGGCGGCAGCGGAGGCCCCAACCAAATCGCTCGTGGCGGTAGTTGGAACTACAACGCCGCTAACGTGCGTTCGGCGAAGCGCGGCAGTTTCACGCCGGGCCTCCGCAGCTACTACCTCGGCTTCCGCCTGGTCAAGGAATAATTACCCTTTGCCAAATCGCCGGAGGCAAAGTTGCCGGGGCTGGCGGAAGGGCGTCGCGGAACGAAGGGACAGAGGCGCGTTAAGCCGGGAGCGCGGACAGCCTTGTCCGCAGTGAGCGCAAAGCGCGAAAAAGGGTGACGGCACAGGCCCGTTTCAATTGAAAGCGGCCCGTTGCAAAAGGCAGTTACTCGCCTCACGGCTCGTTGCGGACAAGGCTGTCCGCGCTCCCGGCGTGGAGTTGAGATGTGTTCAAAGGGTGGCTTTTTCGCTGCCGATTGCAACTAAAAACGGATTGCCCTACACTTGGGCCGGTCAGGTGGGAAATATGGTGACAGAGCAAATTACCGTCAAAACGGCGCAATTGCCGCCGGCGTTGCAACAAGAGGTTTTACATTTTGTGGAGTTTCTGGCGCATCGCACCGCGCCGTCCGCAGACGCCGGCGAACAGGCGGCGGCGGAACGGCTACGCGCCCAAGGCTACCAACATTTCGGCATCTTCGCCAATGACCCCGGCGCGTTAGAGGTCTTTGACGAAATTGAGCGCGAACGCGACCAAAACACTATCGGCGCGGCATGAAATACCTTCTGGATTCAAACATCCTGCGCGCCTACGCCGCCGGGCATCCGACGCTACTGCATAATTTGGCCCGTGTGCCGAAAGCGGAAGTGGCGGTGCCACTGATTGTCGTTGTGGAGCAAATGCGCGGACGCTACGAAGCCATCCTCAAAGCTGAACCAAACAACCTGGTGCGCGAACAACAAAGGCTCTTGGCGGCGGAAACGCTCTTGCGTGAGTTCTCAATTTGCTATGTCAGCGAAGCGGCGGCCAGCGAGTTACAAGTCTTACGCCAGCGTGTGAAAACCAAGAAGCGTTATGCCGAAGTTATCCTGGCTGCGATGGCACGCGCCGCCGGCCTCACTGTGGTTACGCGCAATGTGCAGGATTTCAGAGACTTGTTGCCCGCGCAGAGAGTACAAAACTGGATTGACCAAGCCTATCAAGTAGCAAAGCAATCCTCAAGCGGCTTGCGGCGGGCGTTGGCGGCGGGCCGCTTCTACGTCGGCCCAGGTGATAACGTCGTCGGGGTTGATGGCGTCGGGCAACTCGCCGCGTGACAGGGCGACGTGAAAGCGGGCGCGGCTGCGGGTGACGCCGGCGCGGAGCGTCTCGATTTCCACCGCTTCTTCCAGCGACAAACCTTCAAAGCCGTCTTTCAGTGGGCGTCCGTTTAAGATAGCGTCAATCCGCGCTTGGGCGGCGGGCGTTATTTTGATTTTTTTGTGGTTAGCCATTTCTTTCTCTCCAACAGACGGTCAAAGGCCGCGCGCAACGGCTGAAAGTCATTATCGCGCCAAAAGATATCGCCGTAAAGCCCGCGTTGTTCCTGGCGCAACTGCCGCAGCAACACCAGGCTGCCGCTCCGTTTGGTTACATATTGGGCGTAACTGCGGGCGAAAATTTCTTTCGACTGCAAATAGTAGCGGAGCAAGTTCAATTCGTCGCCACGCGCGGCTTGCCGTTGGCGCAGCAACTCGCCGACGGCGCGGCTTTCCAGCATTGCCCCGCGCCACTCGCGCAAGAGCGGCTCATTTTCTTCCGTCGCCCAAGAACCTTTGGCGAAAGCAAGATGGTCTATCGCGTGGCCGACTTCGTGCAGCAAACTCAATTCCGCGTGAGACGCTTCGGTGTTGATGAGAATAGCGGGTTTGCGTCCGTCAAAGTAGGATTCCAAGCCTAGCTCAGGCGCAAGACGCACCGGCAACACAACCGCCAGCGTCGTGCCATGCGCCGCGTCAATGGCGTCCACGACGGGCCGCAAGAATCCGGCCTCCGGTGACAAAGACAGAACGGTGTGCCACGACGCGCCGCAGGGTTGATAAGGAGTTCGTTTCATGGCTTGCCAATTCAGGGCGCGGCTACTATAACCGCGTTGGGGTAATTTCGCCACTGAGGGAGATTTGCGCTTTGCCGCAGCGTTCTAAACCAACCAATCTTTACGCCCGCGCCGGCATTGCGGATGTCGGAGCGTTTTACCGCATGCTGTTTGCGTCCAACGAATTGCTGCACGCGGACTATTTCGACGCGCCCAATCAATACGATTTGCGGTGGACAAAAACGCTGTGGGTTTACGACAACGTGCGGCGCGGCGCGTCTGTGTTGGATTTGGGCTGCGGTTCGGGAACACTCGCGGTTTTGAAACGCAAAAAGGTTCACTTGGTCGGCGTGGATTTGTCCGAAGAATGCCTGGCGGCGGCGCAGCGCAACGGCTACGATGAGACGCATCTCGCGGATTTGCAACAACTTCCCTTCCCGGATGCGTCGTTTGATTACGTCTGCACGATGGATGTGCTGGGCCACGTTCAGTTTGAAGACAAAGACGCGGTGCTGCGCGAAATCCGGCGCGTGTTGCGGCCCGAAGGCGTGACGCTGCACGGCGTTGAGGCGTTGTTGCGCGGCGTGCGGAAAGATTACGATGAGATGAGCGACGAGGAACTGCGCGCTTTTATCCGCGTGGACGGGCACGTCGGGATGGAGGACGAGGGCGAAATCGCGGCTCGTTTCGGTGAAATTTTCCCGCACGTTGAGACGCGCCCGCGCTACATCTTATGTTCCACCGCCGACGAACTCATCAAGCAGGGCGACAACTACGGGCTGCCTTTCTGCGACGACGATTTTCTCGCATATGTGCGCACGCTCAACCACACCGAACGCCGCGCCTTCGATATGGCAATGGGCTATGTCTTTCGCCGCCTCTCGCAGAGCAACATCACGCTGCCGCCGTCCGGTTTCGTTTTACTAAAAGCCTCGGCCCATGAGTTGGGCGACTTCTACGCGGAACACGCCGAACCTTTGACGCCCGCCCCGCACGACTTCAAATCATCCGCTATCATCAACTTAGACAGCGCGGCGGCGGCGGATTACCTCGTCGGCTGGCACGCGGCGGAGGATTTCCCGCCCGTCGCACGTTGGCTGGGGCGTTTGGGAATCGTGCGTTTTACCGCCGCGCCGTTTCGTTTTTTGCGTCTGAAACTGATGTCGCACCTGCCGGAATTGGAAACAACACCGCTCAATTTGGAATTTCACCTCAACGGCCAATCCGTCTGCGCCTTCGTTTTATACCGTTACGACTGGCTGGCTTTAACGATTGACGTGAGTGAATTTACGGCCCGCGAAACGCAGCCCTACGAACTCGTTATCAAACCTTCGCGCACCTGGCAACCCTCGCGCCACTTGCCCGACAACGGCGACGAACGCGAACTTTCCATCGCCGTTTGCGAGTTGGAAATCGAAGGTTAATTCAGATTCTATTATCTGAATCAAAGATTGAAACCGCGAAGCGTGTAACTATTCCTTGTCAACTATCCCCTGTCAACTATTTTTCGATAAACCCAGTGGACGAGTGATAATTGACAAGGAACAGTGGCGTGTTCCCCATCGGGCTGGCTGCCATTGGCGAACGTGGCGGGCCGGCACACCCGGCTTGGCGGTTAAATTTCAACCCTTGATTCGCATTATCTGTTTGCTATTCTTGACCGGACAGTCCTGACCGCGTATTTTCGTCTCGCCTATATGCAAGCTGCGATACCCGAAAGTCCTTTATTAATACTGTTGCCGGTCTATAACGACTGGGCGGCGGCGGGGTTATTGCTGGCGCAAATTGACGCTGAACTGGCGCAATCCGGTGCGCAAGCAGACGTTTTGCTGGCCGACGACGGTTCCACCGAACCGACAAATTTGCCGGCCACCAAATGGAACGCTATTCGCTCGGTGAAAATCTTGCGGCTGGCGCGTAACTTAGGGCACCAACGCGCTTTAGCGGTTGCACTGGCGTACCTGGCGGCCAATTTTCGCTACGACGCGGTGGTCGTGATGGACGCCGATGGCGAAGACCGTCCGGCGGATGCCCTGGCGCTTTATGAAGCGCACAAGCGGGCCGCCGCGCCGCACCTGATTTTCGCCCTGCGCGCGCAACGCTCTGAGGGCGCGTGGTTTAGCTTTTGGTATTGGCTCTATTTGCGGGCCTTTCGCGCACTGACCGGACAACATTTGCAGAGCGGCAATCTGAGTTTGCTGCCCGGCGCGATGTTAGGCGCGGTGGTGACTTTGCCGGAATTGTGGAACCATTACGCCTCGGCTTTGCTCAACAGCCGTCTGCCCGCCGAGACGATTCCCTGCCCGCGCGGAAAGCGGCTGGCGGGGCGTTCGCAGATGAATTTCACGGGCCTGATGACGCACGGCTTGAGCGCGATTTCGGTCTTTGCCGAAGCCGTCGGAGCGCGTCTGATTGTGGCGTCGTTGCTGATTGCATTGGTAGCTTTGCTGGCAACGCTGGTTGTAGTGGTGATTCGTGTCGCCACCGACTGGGCGATTCCGGGTTGGGCCACCTATACTTTCGGGCTTGGCGTGGTCGTTTTGCTGCAAGCCGTGACGATGGCCTTTGTCCTTAGTTTGCTTGTACTTAACCGACGCAGCCACATCGGATTTTTGCCCCAACGCGATTATGTTTACTTCGTGCGCGAGGTGGAGACGATTTACTAATCATGAACTACGCCGGTACGGAATTAGAGCTTTTCCGCACGGCCCGCAACTGGAAAGATTATTGTTGGCGGCAAGCGCGTCCGTTTTTGGGCGAGCGCGTGCTGGAAGTAGGCGCGGGCTTGGGCGCGACGACGCAAAGTTGGTGTCGCCAAACGCATCGGGAATGGCTCTGCTTAGAACCCGATGCCGCTAATGCCGCGACCCTTGAACAACTTGATTTGCCCGCATTTTGCCGTGCGCAATGCGGTACGCTGGCAGATTTGGACGCTGCTCAGACCTTCGACACGATTCTCTATCTTGATGTATTGGAACACATTGCGGATGACCGCGGCGAAATCGCCCGCGCCGCGCAACACTTAAACGCGGGTGGCGCATTAGTCGTCTTGGCTCCGGCGCACCAATGGCTTTACACGCCGTTTGATGAAGCCATCGGGCATCACCGCCGTTACACGCGCCGCACGTTGTCCGCATTGATGCCGGAAACATTGGCGCAAAGAGAGTTACGCTATCTGGACTGCGCCGGCATATTGGCTTCTCTGGCAAACCGCCTGATTTTACGCGCCGCGCAACCGACGCCGGCCCAACTAAGCTTTTGGGACACACGCCTCGTGCCTGTCTCGCGCCGCCTGGATTGGCTCTGGCGTTACCGCGTAGGCAAATCGGTCTTGGGCGTGTGGCGTAAACGCAAATAGTTATGCGATGTGCGACTCTTTTGCGAGATAAAATGTGACCAATGGCTGTATTTGCGGCTGTGCCGCCCCGATGTGCGGCGATGGCTTCGCCTCGCCGTCACGCTGGTCTTTGAATTTTGCGGCTGCGCCGCCGTTAGGGAGGCATAGCCTCAGAAATTGGGGCGAGCTTCCCGGAAAGGCGCAGCCTTTCCGCACATCGGGGCGGCACAGCCGCTAAAGCGTTACATATAAGTATAGTTCAAAGTTTCAAGTTCAAAGTTCAAGGTTGCAAACCAAATCACGATGAAACCATCGCCAACTATCGCTAATGACGAGAGACGCCGTTTTTACGCCGTGCTGTGCGGCGTGGCGGGCGTATTACTGGCGTTGGCGTTCCCGATGTTGTTGGGCAAAATCTACGTCAACCCCGACCTCGGCGATTTTTTCTTGCCGCTCAAGTATTTCTACGCTAAGAGTTTAGCCAATGGCGATGGCTTCGCCTGGTGTTCCGGTTTGTTCAACGGATTCTACCTGCACGGCGAAGGGCAACTCGGATTATTGCACCCGTTCAACCTCTCGGTTTATCGTTGGCTACCGCTCACACTAGCCTTCAATCTGGAATGCTGGCTGCGTTATCCGCTCTTGTTGCTCGGTTTTTACAAACTTCTGCGGCGACAAAATTTGCCCCGCGATGCGGCGGGTTTGGGTGCGGTTTTATTTGCCTTTAGCGGCTTTAACCTGCTCCATTTCTTGCACTTGAACGCCGTCACTATCATTGCGCACATTCCCTGGCTGCTGCTCGCGCAAGACACGCTGGCGCGGACGCGGGACGAACGCAAAGCGGCCTGGGCCGGCGTCGCAGTGGCCTTGCTGACCGTTTCACAACTGCTTTTCGGCTATCCGCAATATGTTTTTTTTACCGCGTTGCTGGAACTTTTTTACTGGCTGCTGGTTTGGCCGGACAACAAGCGGCGCATCCTTTGGTGGCTGGCCTGGAAGACGGCGGGCGTCTTGGGCGGCGGCGTTCAACTGCTGCCGACCTGGGAATCCTTGCAACTTTCAGAACGCGCCGCGCCGGGGCCGGAGTTTCAGTTAAGTTGGTCTTTGCCGCCCGCAAACCTGGCGCAACTCGTTTCGCCATACTTATTTAAGAACCGCTTTTTCGCCTTCAACGAAGGCAACGCGCACGAATTCGGCGTCTATACGGGCGCGGCGACGATAACCCTGGCGGCCTGGGCCTGTGCCCGCCGAAACACGCCGCGCGCGGTGAAATTGCTGGTTGGTTTGACGCTGTTCGCGCTGCTCATGTCGCTCGGTTCTTACGGTTATTTGTACCGTCTGCAAGCCGCGTTGCCTTTGGTCAGCGCGTTTCGCAGCCCTTGCCGTTACTTGTTGTTGGCGCATTTCGGGATTGCTTGGTTGGCGGCTATCGGCTATGCGGAACTGGCACGGGGACGCCCCGAACGGCGCGGCTGGCTGGCGTTGGCCGGCGTCTTAGGCGCGGCGTTGCTGGCGACGCTTATCGGTTGGGCCACCGCTTGGACAGGGCAAATTGCGCCGACAGAGTTTTTGTGGGGCGGTTTTTTATTGGTCGTCTTGTTCGCGGGGCTTGTTGCGGCGGCGGCGCGGGGTTGGCGCGGGGCCTTGCTGTTGTTGCCTTTGCTGGCGTGCGCGGATGTAGCGGTTTACGGCCTGAGTTATTTGTGGAAAACGCCGCCGCAGACTTTGGCGGCTTATCGCGCCCGCATTCCATTACCCGACAACGATTTATCGCCTGATGCGCGGGTCGCGGGCTTGCTTAACGAGACGCTTTTGCGCGATTGGCGCGCGACGGACGGCTATGTCGCCCTGCGGCCCCGTCGCCGTCTGGATTATACGACAACGGCGGCGCGGCAACTTTCCGGCGCGGAGGCCGTCGGCGTGGTCAACCAAGAAACCGCGCCGACAGAGTTCAAAACCTGGATT
>JAYVJN010000329.1:0-8898 GCA_043769325.1 Acidobacteriota bacterium | reverse complement strand
AAACTCGCGGTTTACCTCAGCGCGGGCGGCGGCGGCGACCCGACGGCGCAAGATGGATTGACCTCGTTGATTGAGGCTTTGCGCGGCGAGAAGGATTTGCACCTCGTCATCGGCGCGGGGCCGCTCTCTCGCGGTGCGCCCGTGCGCGGCGCGAACATCACCTGGCTCAATGGTTTCCACGCCATGCAGGATTTCGCCGCGCTGGATTGCGCGATTTCGGCGGCGGGTTTCAACTCCTTTCACGAACTCTTGCACGCGGGCGTCCCGACGGCCTTTTTCGCGCAAGAAAAAATCGCCGATGAACAGTCGCGCCGCGTGCGGGCGGCAGAAGAAGCGGGTTGCGCTTTGGCACTACCTTTGTTGGACGCAGACGCCGTGCGCGAAGTTATCAACCGTTTCCGCGACAAAAAATTGCGCGTTGAATTAGCCGCCAAAGCGTGCGGGTTTGTGCCGGAAAACGCGGCCCGCGCGGCGGCTTACGAAACATTGGCAACGGCTTTGCCGCACGCGGCGTTGGCTGACGCTTACGAAATTGGCACAGAGGATTTTTTCGCGGAAACGGCGCGTTTGGGCGTGGCATTAGAAGATTTCAACAACATCACGCGCCTGTTGCGTAATATCGAAGCGGACGAACGGCGCGAACTTGCGTTGGAGTTTTTCCGCGCTTGTCCTGATGTACCGCCGGCGTTGGCTTCGCGGCTGGGCAAGGATTTCTGTGGGCGTTTCGCGCCGCCGGAAAATGACGCCGCCGCCCACGCTTTGCTCACCGGCGCGGCGCAGGTAACTGTTGCTTTAGCTATGTTTAACGATGAAACCGGAGCGCGGGCGTTACTTCACGCTGGGGGCGAAAATTTGGCAGATGCAGGAGACGCGGAACAGACGGCCCGCCTTTGGGCGGCGTGGCTGGAAAGAATTTACCTTGAAGGCGGTTCGCTTTCGTGGGCGCGGGCGCGTCTGGCGCAAAACGGCGGGCCACAACAGGAAACTGTCGCGCCCGCCGCCGGATAATTTACGTCTGGCTGGCTTTTACTCGCCGCTACCGCCATCGCCGCCACAGCCGCCGTCGCTACCGGATGCGCCGCCGCTATCGCCTGTGCCGCAATCGCCGGACGCGCTACTGCTATCACCCGTGCCGCAATCGCTGGAAGCGGAACTGGTGTCACCTGTGCCGCAATCGCTTGTGGTTCCGGTGTCACCGCCCGGGCAGCCGCCGGATGTAGGGCCGCCCGCACTGTCGCTACCGCCGTTGCCGTCACTGCTACGCCCGCCGGAATCATCGGCGCGGGATTTCGGGGCATCCGAAGGCGAACTACTTGGCGAACCGTTGCCGGATTGCGATTGCCCGCTGCTTGGGCTTTGGCTTGGGTTGGATTGGCCTAACAGACCGCGTAATAAGGCTATAAACTGTTGTAATAAATCGCCTGATGAGCTTGGGCTACCGGATTGTGAGGCTGCATTGCCGGCATCGCTCAAGCCCGGCGCGAGTTGCGAAAGAGCGTTGAGCACGCCTTGTAATTGTTGCGGCCCGCTGTTTGCGCCGTTGAAGAAATTCTGTCCGGCTGCGCCCGCTGTCGCGTCCGGTGTTAAGCCACCTAGGTTGGCGTTAAATGCGCCGTTTGCGCCGATTTCCATGATTTTTCTCCTGAGTTTATTTGCGCCAATGTGTTCTACGGGGCCGCGAACACGGCTTGACTAAATTTTACTTAAATTAAAGACACCAGTTTCTTTATCGGGTTCGGGTTGGCAAAGTTGCGCCCTGCGCCCAAGTTTTTTCTTGCGGCTGACCCGCCAGGCCCTTACAGTCATCGTTAAAAACAAACGCTGATGGGGGCCGGCAGAGAGCAGTGTAGAGGTTTTTAGGGCGATTTATTCCCGCCGGAAGAAACGGCGCAACTTTGACGGGCCGTGCGCGTTGCCCGTATGCTTGCGCGGTTTGGTTTAATGCGGGCAAATGGGTGCGTTTTTTATGAAATGGCGCGACAGATGGGCTGCCTGGATGGAGCAGCCGGAAGTGACGCAAGAGTGGCTGTTTATCGCCGGCGGCCTTATCTTGTCGTTGTTTTTGCGCCTGAGTTTGTGGGATTGGCAGACGACGGATTTCACGATTTACTCCGGCCCCTGGCAAGATTACATCGCGCAACACGGTGGTTGGCGGGCGTTGAAAGATAACTTTGGCAACTACACGCCGCCTTATCTATATCTGTTAACCATTGGGACTTACCTGCCTCTCTCCAAGCTCTATGTCGTCAAATTTATCTCGCTGCCGCTTGATTTCGTGCTAGCTTGGTTGGTCGCCAAATTGGTGGGGCTAAAATACGAACGCCGTGCCGTGTGCTGGCTGGCGTTTTTCGTGACCCTGTTTGCCCCGACGGTGATTTGCAACGGCGCGTTGTGGGGGCAAACGGACGCGGGTTACACGATATTTCTGCTGGCCGCGTTGCTTTACGCTATCAAACAGCGGCCCGCCGCCTTCATGCTCTGTTTCGGCTGCGCGTTCGCGTTGAAGTTGCAAGCGGTCTTTTTCGCGCCGTTGTTGGTAATATTGTTCTTCCGGCGCGAGGTTCGCTTGCGCCATTTTCTTCTCGTCCCCGCGCCGTATTTGTTAGCCATCATTCCGGCGTGGCTAATCGGGCGTCCGCTTAAAAGTCTCCTGGGCATTTACTCCGAACAAGCCGAGTGGACGGCTGATTTGACTAAAAACGCGGCTAATATGTACCAATTTCTGCCCAATAACCCGACGTTGGGCCGGGCCGGATTGATTCTCGCCGCCGCGTTGGTGTATCTGTTTTGCGCCGCCGTCACGCTCTCGCGCAAACCCTTGCGCCGCGATTTGTTGGTCAAACTCGCGCTTGCTTCTACGCT
This sequence comes from Acidobacteriota bacterium, assembly GCA_043769325.1. Taxonomy (GTDB): domain Bacteria; phylum Acidobacteriota; class Blastocatellia; order Pyrinomonadales; family Pyrinomonadaceae; genus JAYVJN01. The sequence goes on along the minus strand of JAYVJN010000329.1, from coordinate 6,036 downwards.
GCTTGTGCCTTATTTTGTGCCGCGAATGCACGAGCGTTATTTTTTTCCGGCAGACATCTTCGCCATCGTCTTCGCGTTCTATTTTCCGCGCTATTTCTATCTGCCAATTATAGTTATCGGCATTTCATGGTTCAGTTATGCTCCGTTCTTGTTTGACCAAACGCCGGTTCCTTTGATTTATTTGGCGTTGGTTTTGGGCGCGGCGTTGGTAATCGTGGCGATGGATTTAACGCGCAATTTGTTGAGCGGCGCGGCTGATTAAGCAGATAGTTCAAAGTTTCAAGTTCAAGGTTCAAGGTTAAATGCTTACGCGGCAATAGCTTTGAGAGTAAACTAAACCTGAATACAGCAATTCTCATTTTGGCCTGAGACTTGGGCGCGGCAAGCAAACAGGAACGCCGATGAAGCGGATGCGGCAGATAAAAGCGGATTCCGCACCCGCGTAAATCTGTTCTTTCTGTCAAATCCGCGTTCTGCCAGGCCGTTATTGCTGACCTGAATACTTTTGCTTACCTGCTTATGAGCAAACTACAAAAAAGATGACCATCTGGCAACCTGATTATCTCTACCATGACGGGCGTTTTGTTTCCGGTTGGACGCTGACGGCAGACGCGGACGGACGCATTGTGCGGGTTGGGGCCGCTGAAACCGGCGTTGAAGTTATCCGACTAAAAAACCGCGCCCTGTTGCCGGGCCTCGTCAACGCCCACTCGCACGCCTTTCAGCGCGTACTGCGCGGGCGCACAGAGGCCCGCACCCACGCGCAAGACTCTTTCTGGACATGGCGCGAACAGATGTATCACGCGGCGGTAAGCCTCTCGCCCGATGATGTTTACACGGCCTCGCGGATGGCTTTTCTGGAGATGGTTTTGAGCGGCATCACTACCGTCGGCGAGTTTCACTACCTGCACCACGCGCCCGATGGCACACCCTACGCCAACCCCAACGAACTCGCTAACCAAGTTATTCGTGCCGCGCAAGATGTGGGCTTGCGTATCTGTTTGTTGCGCGTCGCCTACGCCCGCGCCGGCCACAACCTCGCGCCCAACCCGCGCCAAGCCCGTTTTATCGAACGTGATGCCGCAACATTTATCAAAAACACCGAAAAACTACGCACGGAACTCGCCACTCACCACTCACCACTCCCCACCGCCTGGCCCGGCATTGCGCCGCACAGCGTCCGCGCCGTGCCGCTGGATTATCTGCGGGAAATAACCGCCTGGGCCGCTGAACATGGTTTGCCGGTGCATAGCCATGTCGCCGAACAACCCGCCGAAATCGCGGCTTGCGTGGCAGAATACGGACGCGGCCCCGTAGAGCTCTGGGCGACGGAAGGCTTGCTCAACGAACGCTTTACGGGCGTACATGGCATCCACGTCAAGGCGAGTGAAATCAACGCTTTAGCCGACGCGGGCGCAAGTATTTGCGTCTGCCCGACGACGGAACGCAACCTCGGCGACGGCATTGCGCCAGTTGATAAATACTTCGCGGCGGGCGTCAACATATCGCTCGGCACGGACAGCCACGCGCAGATTGACCTGCTGGAAGACGCCCGCGAACTGGAATATCACTTGCGTCTGCAAACCCAAGAACGCGCCGTGCTTGCGCCCGTTGGCGGTGACGCCTCGGTGCTCGCGGCCCGCCTGTTCGACTGCGCCACCGCCAACGGCGCACGCAGTCTGGGCTTTGACGGCGGCGCATTAGAAGCGGGCCGCCCCGCCGATTTCTTTACTGTTGACTTGCAAGACCCCTCAATCGCCGGCGCAACGCCCGAAACGCTCCTCGCCAACATCGTTTTCACCCTCAACCGCGCCGCCATCCGCGAAGTAGTCATCGGCGGACGCGAAATTATCAGTGATGGACGCCACTCCCAGCGAATGGCAACTGTTAAAGATTTCAGCAAGTTACAACAACGATTATGGGCGTGACCGTGCGGGCTTCTGCCAGTGGTTTCTGCTATTATTCTTAATCCATGAAGTATGTCATCAAACGCCACGAGGCCGCGCCGGATAAGTTGGCCCGCTATCGCGCCGAGTTGAACGAGGAACAACTGCGGGCCGTGAGCGCGCCGCCCGGCCCGGCGTTGATTGTGGCGGGCGCAGGTTCGGGCAAAACGCGGGTGATAACTTATCGCGTGGCTTATCTGTTGGAGCAGGGTGTTTCGCCGGCGCGGATTCTGCTGGCGACTTTCACCAATCGGGCGGCGCGTGAGATGTTGCACCGCGTAGAGGCTTTGACCGGCGGCGGCCAGGCGCGGCGCGTGTGGGGCGGCACGTTTCACCGCATCGCCAACCTAATTCTGCGCCGGCACGCGGCTTCTTTGGGTTACGAATCCAACTATTCAATTCTGGACAGCGAAGACGCCAAGGATTTTCTCGCCACCTGCGTCGAAGAGGCGGGCATTGACACCAAATCCAAGCGGTTTCCGAAAGCCGAAGTGCTGCTGGACATCATCAGCTTCGCCAACAACACAGACCAACCGATTCCCGATGTCGTCGTGCGGCGTTACCCTTATTTTGAACCGTTGACGCAACCCATCAAACTGGTTGACCGACTTTTCGCCGAACGCAAACGGGAGCGCAACGTCATGGATTACGACGACTTACTGCTCAATTGGAAGCATCTGCTGCTGGAAAAGAAAGAAATCGGCGACCTCTACGCCGACCAGTTTCAGCACATCTTGGTTGACGAATATCAGGACACCAACAAGCTGCAAGCCGACATCATTGATTTACTAGCGGTCAAACATCGCAACGTGATGGTTGTCGGCGACGACGCGCAGAGCATTTTCGCCTGGCGCGGCGCGGAATTTACCAACATCTACGAATTCCCCACGCGCTACGCCGACGCGACAATTTATAAACTGGAGACAAATTACCGTTCAACGCCCGAAATACTCGACTTGGCAAACGTCTCCATCGCCGGCAACAAACGCCAATTCCCCAAGATTTTACGCGCCGCCCGCACGTCTTTGGGCTTGCCGCCCGCGCTCGTGCCGTGCCGCGATACCGACCAGCAAGCCGAGTTCATCGCCTCGCGCATCCTGGACTTACGCGACGAAGGAATCGCCCTCGAAGACATCGGCGTTTTATACCGTTCGCACTATCATTCGCTGGAATTGCAACTCGAACTCACGCGGCGCGGCATCCCTTATCGCGTCCGTAGCGGCGTGCGCTTTTTTGAACAGGCGCACTTGAAAGACGTAATTTCCTACCTGCGCGTCATCGTCAACCCACGCGACGAACTGGCCTGGAAACGCATCCTCCGCCTCGTGCCGCAAGTCGGCCCCGCGACGGCCAACAAAATCTGGGACACATTGGCCTACGCGCCCGACCCGCTCGCCCTGGTCAAACGCGAAGACTTTCGCTACGCCCCCAAACGCGGCGAAGGCTGGCCCAACTTCGTCCAATTACTGGAAGATTTAACGTCGGAAGAGACACGCCGCAGCCCCGCGCGGCAAATCGAAATCGTGCTTTCTCGCGGTTACGCCGCGCATCTCGAAAACACCTACGAAAACGCCGAAGCGCGGCTGGAAGACGTGCAGCAACTGATACGCTTTGCGGCGCGTTATGAATCCGCCGAAGACTTTCTCTCCGAACTCGCCCTCATCGCCACCGAATCGGCCAACGCCCCGCAAGGCATCGCCGCCGAAGATGTCGTCATGGGCGGCGACGAAGACGAAATGCTCACCTTAACTTCGGTGCATCAGGCCAAAGGCTTGGAGTGGCGCGCGGTCTTTCTCATCTGGGCCGCCGACGGCAAATTCCCCTCGCCCCGCAGCCTGCGCGACCCCGAAGGCGAAGAAGAAGAACGCCGCCTCTGGTACGTCTCTTTAACCCGCGCCCAAGAGCAACTCTACGTCACTTACCCGCTCATGGTCACGGATTACTCGCGCCAAACCATTCTCCAAAAACCCTCCCGCTTCGTCACCGAAGTCCCGCCCACGCTCTACGATATTTGGAGTCTGGCCGAGGAAAGTATGTTAGACTTGCCGGCTGGCAAAGACGCTGGCGAAACGACAGGTTATCTCAACTGAGTGCCGGCCCAGGCAAAAGGAATTTAGCGGATGCTCACAGCCATCGAAACCACTGGCACGGTAAGCCAAAGCCGTAGCTTGGAATTAGACGAAGCTTTACCCGCCGGTGCGCCGCGCCGCGTGCGGGTGATTGTCATTTTTGCGCCGGAAGATGAAGTTGACGCCCCGGAGTGGCTCTCTGCCGCCGCGCGCAACGAAGCGTTCGACTTTCTGCGCGACCCCGCCGAAGACATCTACACGCCGGACGACGGAAGGCCGTTGGCGCTATGAAATACAAAATCGTCCTCGTGCCGTTTCCCTTCGACGACCTCTCGGCCCACAAAGTGCGGCCCGCCATCTGTCTGACTAATTCTCTCAAACCCTATAACCACATCATTTTAGCCTTTATCACCAGCCAGGTTGCCACTTCGCCGGCCCGCACGGAAATTATCCTGGACGCCAGCCACCCGGATTTTGCTGTGACCGGCCTGAAAGTATCTTCTGCCATTCGCTTGCACCATTTGCTAACTGTCACCCAACGCATTATCTGGCGCGAACTAGGCGTCTTGCCCGCTGCTTTGCACCGCGACGTAGAGCAAAAACTACGATATTTGTTCAGCCTGTAATGTGCCGAAAACCCTCCCGCTTCGTCACCGAAGTCCCGCCCGCGCTCTACGATATTTGGAGCCTGGAAGAAGACAAACCGCCGCCGCAACTCGCGGAAAATGAACCGCGCGGATTAGGGCTTATTCAAAGTAGGAAAATAACGACAGGCCACCTCGCTTGAGAAATTTACCTCAACCTAACGCCGGTTGTGGTTATCAATTATCAACTATCACCTATCAATTATTACGGTCACAACACCGGTTTAGCCATAATAGATGATAAGTGATAGTTGATAATTGATAACCGGCGATGTTCTAACCTTACTTTGAATAAGCCCTACGGCTTTGCCAAACTTAAAAGTTCCGCGCTTGCCATTCTGCGCCGGTGGACGCAAACTAGCGCGGGAACATCCAACCCACGCGCGGTGTCTAACCGCCGGAGTCTATGAATTTACGAGGTGTTGCTGTGCGTTTATATCGTTACTTTAGCATTGTTATCATCGGCCTGTGCTTGTCTTTCACGGCGTCCGCAAATGTGCCGACGGAAGAAGCGGCGCGTTTGCTGCCGGACAAAATCGGTAATTACATCGCCGTAGGCATCGCCGGGCCAGTGTCTGATTCAACTGGACACCCGGAAGATTACAAAATTACCGCTGCCGCCGCCCGAAAGTATCGTAACGCCAACGGCGTGAGCATCTTTGTTAACCTCTGGCGCACAGCCTCTGATAATGCCGCGTATTCCATGCTTCAGCAGACCCAAGCAGTGACTAGGTTTTCTGAGGCAAAAGAACAATTGACATTTGGCACGCAGGGCAGGGGATTTGCTAACGAAAAAGGGTTGAAGTGTGTGGTCGAATTCTTTCAAGGCCCGGCTTTTGTAACCCTAAGCACTGCCAGTTCATTTGATGAATTGACCGACTTCGGGCAAAAAATCGCCGCCACTTTGGACAAAGGCGAAGGAGAAATCCCGTCATTGGTCAAACACCTGCCCGATTGGGGAAAAATACAAAACAACGTGCTTTATGCGGTCACGCCCGCCGCGCTAAATGGTTACGCCGATAACGCGCCCGTGTTGGCTGCCGCGAGCTTTGAAGGCGGCGCGGAGGCCGTCGTCGCCCGATATGGCAACGCGCAGATGGTCATCGTGGAATTCACCACGCCGCAACTCGCTACCGCTAATGACGCCGCTATCCAGGCCAAAATCAAAGAGTTGCAAGCCGCCGGACAGAACGCGCAGACAGCCTATAAACGAGAAGGGAACTACGGCGTGTTTGTCTTTAACGCGCCTGACGAGGCCACCGCGCAGCAACTAATTTCCCAAGTCAAATACGAAAAAACCGTGCAATGGCTGGGCGAAAACCCTAATATCCTCATACGGGCGCAGAAACGCTATGTGGCGATTGCTTCGGGCGTGTT
>JAYVJN010000328.1:0-7336 GCA_043769325.1 Acidobacteriota bacterium | reverse complement strand
GGAAGAACTGCTCAACCGGCGTCTGGCGTATCGTTCGCAAGCGGAAACCGTCAAGGAAGAGTTCATACGCGGGCGGCGTTCGCTGGTCGTCGCCGGCACTCACGGCAAGACCACGACGACGAGTTTGGCGACGTGGGTAATGGAGTGCGGCGGGCTAAATCCTTCGTTTCTGGTAGGCGGCGTAGTGCAGAATTTCGGGGCGAGTTTCCGCGTCACCGATGGCGGTTATTTCGTCATCGAAGGCGACGAATACGACACGGCCTATTTCGACAAGGGGCCGAAGTTCATGCACTACCTCCCCGAACTCGGCATCGTCAACAACATCGAATTCGACCACGCGGACATATATAAAGACTTGGACGCCGTGAAGACTGCGTTTCGCCGCTTTATGAACCTCGTCCCCGGCAATGGGCGGCTCATCGTTGGTTGGGACGACAAAAACGTGCGCGGGTTAGTGGGCGAAATGGGCGCGAAGCTGTTCACGCAACTGGAAACCTTCGGCACTTGCGAAGACGCCCGTTGGCAAGCCCGCGACATCCGTTACGAGGGCGATTTGATGGGTTTTACCGTCTGGCGCGAAGGCGTAGCGTGGGGCCGTTTTGCCACCACGCTCATCGGTGAATTCAACGTCCGCAATTGTTTAGCCGTTATCATCGCGGCAGACGCCTGGGGCCTCACGAAAGAACAGATTGACCACGCGCTTCGCACCTTTAAGAGCGTGCGCCGTCGCGTGGAGGTGCGCGGCGAGGTCAACGGCGTGACCGTCATTGACGATTTCGCGCACCACCCCACCGCCGTGCGCGAGACGCTCAAGGCCCTACGCGAAAAATACGCGGGCCGGCGTCTGATTGCGGTCTTTGAACCGCGTTCGTGGTCGTCACGCCTGGCCGTCTTTCAGCAGGCTTACGTTGACGCCTTCGCGCCCGCCGATATGGTCGTCATCGCCAAAGTCTTTAACACCGCCGCCGCCAGCGAACTCGGCAAGACGCTCGACACCGACGAACTGACCGCCCAAATCGCCGCCAAGCAAAGCGCCGTCACCTTGCCCGACGCCGATACAATCGTCGCCCATCTCGCCCCCCAAGCCCGGCCCGGCGATGTTATCGCCATCATGTCCAACGGCGGCTTCGGCGGCATCCACGACAAAATGCTGACGGCGTTAAAGTGAACGCCCCTATCAACTCCAATGAGACTGCTTGACGTTCCGATAAAACTGGATGCCTCTTTTTTCGTAATGGCATTCATGCTGTCTTATGGGCGTATCTCTGCGCCTGTTTTGTTGGCAGAGTGGTTGATTGTGGTCACTATCTCTATTTTGCTGCATGAATTTGGTCATGCTTTGATTGGCCGACGATTTGGACTTGAGCCTACTATTACGTTGCATTCTTTTGGCGGCCTAACTTCGTGGAGCGCATGGCAACCACTCACGCCGTTGCAGGAGTTGGTAATTAGTCTGGCTGGGCCTATGGCCGGTTTCTTATTCGGGGCGTTGGTCTTTTTGGCTAATCCGATTTTTCTAGCCAGCAATTCCATTGTTCTCGAACAAGCATATCAAGATTTCTTGTGGGTAAATATCGGTTGGGGCATCTTCAATTTGCTGCCTATGCTTCCGCTGGACGGCGGTAATGCCTGTGCTGCGATTGAACGGCATCTAACCGCTAAACCAGAAGCGGCTGTTACTTCGGTTGTCTCATTTATCGTAGCGGCAGTAGTATTAATTTTGGCTTTGGCTAATCATTCAACCTGGATTGCCTTGTTAAGCGGCTGGTTTGCGGTGAACAATGGCAACTCTCTGTGGCAGAAGTGGCAACGAAGCCGTGAACAGCCGTTGGCGAAGATTGCAGAAGAGGCAAGCGCAGCCATTAACAGGCAAGATTTGGCGCAGGCCGAACGGCTCATTACTCAATTACGCCAAGAAGCGCACACTGATGCTACCAAATGTAAAGCCGACTACCTTTCAGTTTTCCTCAACCTGCAAAAGCGCGACTTTGACCGCGCCAAGCATATATTAAGCAATTACGAGGCACTTTACGGAAAAGAAATATATCTGCGCGGACTGCTTCATTATTACCAAGAAGAATGGGCAGAAAGTATTCCTTACCTACAAGAATTATTTGCTAAGAACCCAATAGAGTGGACAGGCAGTTTGCTCTACAATTCGCTGGTAGAGATTTTCAAATTTGCCGAAGCTCGCGACCTTTGTTCACACCCTGCTCTGGCAAAGAAAATTGAAGAGTTCCACGTTCATCTTCAGACCAAGGCGTTTTACGGCGGAGATTACGATACCTCAGCCGCAGTTGGGAAGACAGCCTTTGTGTACGAAAACAATCCTGATGTAGCGTACAATATCGCTTGTGCGCTGGGTCGGCAAGGCAAAATTGTCGAAGGGTTAGAATGGCTTAAAAAGGCTATTGAATGTGGTTTTAATAGCCTTGATTCGCTTAATACGGATGAAGACCTTGACCCTTTTCGCGGCACAACGGAATTTACTGAAATTATCAAAACAGTACAAAGATATTCAAATGATGATTTTCCGTAACAGATGAGCAATTATTCAACCTTACAACCTGACGACGATTGGACATTCAAGGACGCCAAGACCCGTCAACTGACGCATTGTTTCCACGATTATCCGGCGCGGATGATTCCGCAGGTGGCGGGCAAATTGCTGGATTTGTACGCGCCCAAAAGCGGGCGTTTGTTTGACCCGTATTGCGGTTCCGGCACATCGTTGGTGGAAGGCATGAGGCGCGGGCTGGAGGTTGTAGGCACGGACTTAAACCCTCTGGCGCGGCTGATTTGTGAAGCCAAGACAACGCCTGTTGCGCTCACAGATATTGACGCGGCGACGGTTGCTTTAGAAGATTTTATACGCCACGCGCAGCCGCAAACCATAGCGCATATTGACGGCATCACACGGCTGGATTTTTGGTTCAAGCCGGCGGTGATTGCAAAACTGGCGAAGTTGCGCGAATTTATCAACGCGCTCACGGATGAATCCGTGAGGCGTTTTTTCGCCGTTGCCTTTAGCGAGACGGTGCGCGAATGCTCCAACACGCGCAACGAGGAATTTAAGCTCTACCGCTACGAAGCGGCGCGGCTGGAAAGGTTTGCACCGGACGTTTACGCCGTTATGCGGGCGAAACTCACGCGCAACCGCGCGGGCCTGCGCGGGTTTCTGGAAGCGTTGCCAAGCCCTGTGCCCCGTCGTCAAGTCTATGCCTTCAATACAGTTGATATTATTCCAGACGAAATCAGCGAGGTTGATGTGGTCGTCACCTCGCCGCCCTACGGCGATTCCCAGACAACCGTTGCTTACGGGCAATACTCGCGCCTCTCGGCAGCCTGGCTGGGTTTACACGAAGCGGCGCGGATTGACCAAAAGCTCATGGGCAGCAATAAATTGAAGGACTTACCCGCGTTTCCCTGCCCCGCGCTCAACGATGCCTTGCAGCAAATCAGCGCGACAAACGCCAAACGCGCCCTGGAAGTGGCGGCGTTTTACGTTGAATTGGAAAAGTCCATCACCAACCTCGCGCCCATCATCAAACGCGGCGGATATGCCTGTTACGTCGTCGGCAACCGCAAGGTTAAAGGCGTCATATTGCCAACAGACGAGGCCGTGCGCGACTTTTTCGCCGCGCACGGCTACGATTATGTCACCACGCACCACCGCGCCATCCCCAACAAACGGATGCCCGAAAAGAACAGCCCGACGAATGTTAGCGGGCAGCTTGAGCAAACCATGACCCGCGAATACGTCGTAGTCATGCGCCGCACGGCGTAGTTTTCTGGGTTCGCAGTCATCTTGACTGCGCTTACAACTCTCGCAATCAGGAGTGTTAGGCGCCGCCTTCGGTTTTCTGAAAGGTGGATGCCACTGTCGCCTGACGCAGTCAAGATGACTGCGAACCCAGATATGTAACTAAACTAACATGAACCGCCGTTGGCTTTTCGCCGGATTATATATCGCGCTTATCGTTGCCATTATTGTTATTGCTGATGGCAAAGCCACTTACCGTTGGCTGAGTTTTGCGCGAGGCTTTCCTTATGGTGACAAAATCGCGCACTTTTGTTTAATGGGCGGGTTGTCGTTTGTGGTCAATTGGGCGATGAATTGCCGCAGATTCGCCTGGGGCCGTTGGCAATTCTTACGCGGCAGCGCAATCGTCACCGTGTTAGTCACGCTGGAAGAGTTCTCGCAAATTTTTATCCGCTACCGCACTTTTGATTTATCAGACCTGGCGTGCGATTTCGCGGGCATTTTCCTTTTCGGGCGACTAGCTTGCTGGCTCACCCGAAAAGCAGTTTAGCCATCACTAAACATTATTAGATTAGGCAGTTACGGGTTGCCTGCAACAGCATTTGCACGCGCAAAACCATATTTAGAAAAGATTCTGATATTTCGCTTGAGGTGAGTAAGCCATTGATTGACACGGGCCGCGTTTGCCGCCAAACTCGCGTTGATGAGCATGGAATTGGCTGACCAGGAAACGGCACCCGAAGCCACGACGCGACGCCTTTGGTGGGCGGTGGCCGTTTGTTGCGGGGCGGTTGCGGTTGGGTCGCTGGTTTTTATCGAACAGCCTTTATTGGCGCGGGCTGCGTTAGTGGCCGGCGTGTGCCTGACCTTATGGTTGAGCGAGGCCGTGCCGCCATATGTGCCAACCTTTGTTTTATGGGCGTTGACGCCCTTGTTATTGCAGCCTTTGAGCGCGGATTTTCGCTTGGGCCGCGTCATGGCTTGGGCCGCAGAGCCGGTGCTGGCCTTGTTTTTGGGCGGTTTTACTTTGAGTGTGGCGGCGCGGCGTTACGGTCTGGATGCGCGGGTAGCACAGGCGGCAGTGCGTTTTTCGCAGGGCAATGGCTTGGCTTTGCTGGCTTTAACGACACTGCTGACGGCGGGTTTGTCTATGTGGCTGTCCAATGTGGCGGCGGTGGCGATGATGATTGCGGCCTTGCGGCCCTTGTGGGCCAAAATGCCGGCGGATTCGCCTTTGCGACGGGCTTTGCTGGTTGGGGTGGCGATGGGCGGTAATCTGGGCGGCATCGCCACGCCGGTTGGCACGGGGCCTAACGCCATTGCCATTGCCGCCGTTTCACGCTCTCAACCACTCTCGTTTTTGTCGTGGATGGCCTTTGCGGTGCCTTTGACGGTGGGCTTGCTGTTGGCAACTATCGTGATGTTGCGTGTGCGTTTTAATGTCTCTGACGCGGTAGATGGACACGAATTGCAGTCCGTAGAGATGAACGGCGGGGCCTGGGCCGTGTTGTTGATTTTTGTTCTAACCATAATCGCCTGGTTAACCGAACCCTGGCACGGCGCGCCATCGGCAGTAGTGGCTTTACTGGCGGCGGCGGTTCTATTTGGTTCCGGTTTATTGGCCCGCGAAGACCTCAACGCGATAGATTGGTCAACATTGGCCTTGATTGCCGGCGGCATCAGTTTGGGCAATTTATTGGAGCAATCAGGGCTGGTCAAAGCGGCGGCGGCTTTTATGCCGTGGGGCGAAGTGTCACCATTTACGCGGATTTTTGCGCTTTGTTTTATCAGTGCTTTGCTGGCGGCGTTGATGAGCAACACGGCGACGGTGACGATGCTCATCCCTCTGGCGGCGAGTTTCGACCCCGCGCCTTCAACAGCGATTCTAATTGCCGTCGGCGCATCACTTGGAGTGCCGTTCGTCATTAGCACACCGCCGAATGCGATGGTCTATGGCGAAGGCGGCGTCAAAAGTTCAGATTTTCTATGGCCGGGCTTGGCGTTGATGTTCGGCGGTTGCTTGCTCATAAGCGCGACCGGGCCGCTGGTGTTGCGCTGGTTGGGAATCCCTTGAACGGCGTACTTTTTTGGCCGGTGTAGCATCTAAAATTAGCACAGGGCTTGTAAAACTTGTGCCGTAAATTTGTGTCGTGCAGGCGCGTTGCGCTTGTGCAAAGTTTCCCAAAGTAGTTATAGTTGATTTGGAGGCACGAAGGCCATGAACGCTGTTTTAGACGCACCCGCTCCGGTCTTAGAAGACTATTTCCAACTTTCCGACGAAGAACTGGCCCGACGGATTGAATCTGCGCGGCGCGAATTAGGTTCGCGTCTGGTGATTTTGGGGCATCACTACCAACGCGACGATGTGATTATTCACGCCGATTTGACGGGCGATTCTTACCAACTTTCCAAACTTGCCGCCGAACGCGCGGACGCCGGGTTTATCGTCTTTTGCGGCGTCCACTTTATGGCGGAATCGGCCAATATTCTGGGCCAACCGCATCAGAAAGTCATTTTGCCGGATTTGGGCGCGGGCTGTTCAATGGCGGACATGGCAACTGCCGAACAGGTAGAAGACGCCTGGGAACAGATGTCTGATTTGGGTTTGATGGACGATTTCAAGGTTGCGCCGATTACTTACATGAACTCCTCGGCGGCCATCAAAGCCTTTTGCGGACGGCACGAAGGCGTGGTCTGCACCTCGTCCAACGCCGTCCCGCTGTTTGATAAATACTTGAAACAGTACGATAAACTGATGTTTTTCCCAGACCAACACTTGGGCCGCAATACGGGCGCGAAGTTTGGCATCGGTCTGGACGAAATGGTGGTGTGGGACCCGTTTAAGGATTTGGGCGGCAACACCGAAGAACAATTGCGCCAAGCCCGCCTGATTTTGTGGAAAGGCCATTGCTCGGTGCACGGGCGTTTCAAGGCGTGGCACGTTGACCAGGTGCGGCAAGAAACGCCGGACATTAAGGTTTTAGTGCATCCCGAATGTATCTACGAAGTTGTCAACAAAGCGGACTTAAACGGCTCGACTTCGTTCATTATCAAAACGCTGGAAGCCGCCGCGCCGGGCACGAAATGGGCCGTCGGCACGGAAGTAAATTTGGTCAATCGCCTCGTTAAACGCTTTCCCGACAAACACATCCAACTGCTCGCGCCCGATTTGTGTATGTGCGCCACGATGTACCGCATCGCGCCGCAAAACATGGCCTGGTCGTTGGAATCGCTCATCGCCGGAAAAGTAGTCAACGAAATCAAGGTTGATGACGAAACCGCGCATTGGGCGCGTGTCGCGTTAGACAGAATGCTGGCAATCAGTTGATTTTAGATTTGCGATTTTGGATTTTGGATTGGAATTTGCCTCATCCAATCGCAAATCGCAAATCTAAAATCCAAAATCGGAGGAAAATAAATGGCAGAACCCGCAGACCGCGTGGCCGAAAACGCGCCCGGTCATTATTACGTTGATTCGCAGTGTATTGACTGCGACGTTTGCCGCGACACCGCGCAGGGCAATTTCACCCGCGACGACAATAACGGCTACTCTTACGTCTATAAACAACCGCA
>JAYVJN010000327.1:0-8467 GCA_043769325.1 Acidobacteriota bacterium | reverse complement strand
ACGCAACAGGCCCCGCAACCTACGCGGCATTCCATTCTTTAGCCTTTTTTCACGCGGCGCGGACGTTTGGCCTTGCGGTTAGGGGCCAGACTTTTAGCCGGCGGCGCGGTGGTTGCGGCGTCCGTGTTTTTGGCGGGCGGGCCGACGGCGCGGTCTGTCTTGGCTTCCATACCGTCGGGCGCGGGTTGCACCACGACTTCGCCTTTGGTTTCGTCTTTATTTCCGGTTGGTTCGCCAATGGGCGGCAAAATCGTGTCCGGCGGATTTTGCAGAGGCGGCGCAATTGGAAGAGGCTGTCCGTTGCCACCGGGCTTACCGACCCCGAAGCCGGCGGCTTGACCGCTTTGCGGGCCGTCGGGGGCCGGAGTTTGACCTTTGCCGGAATCTTGTGGCGGGGCTTTTTCTTTTTTTGGTTTGGGCTTTTCATTCTCTCGCACGGGTGGCCCTAGAAATTCCACGTTTTTCTTTTGCCCCAAAACACCGCACGCCAAACCAACGGTCAACGCGGCTGCGCCCAAGATAGTCATTTTGTTCATAGTTGCTCTCCTTCTAACGCGCACAATGGGCGCGTGCCTTAGAACGGTAAACGAAGGGGAAAGTTGCACGCGAAGTGTAGCGGGCGCAGCGGTTTTACGCAAGCCCAACGAAAAAGCCTGGCGCAACGCGCCGAGTAGTAAGTAGTCAGTAGTCAGTAGTCAGTAGTCAGTAGTCAGTAGTCAGTAGTCAGTAGGGGCGCGTTCCACCGTAACTTTGAACTTTGAACCTGGAACTTTGAACCTGGAACTTCTCAGTATCTGACTGCGCCTAAACGCGCCAATACGGTGCGGGCCACTGTCGGGATAATGTTGCGCTCGTTGGCGTGCTCGGTGGTGTAGGTAACTAACACAAAACGCAAGCCTTCGGGCGTTTCGATGTAGGCTGCGTCGTGGCGCGTCTCGCTTGTCCAACCGGCTTTTGACCAGAGCTTGACGCCGGGAGTTTCTTTCAGAGCTATGCCGGTGAAGCCCCGCGCTTGGTCTTCCGCATCGCCGCCGGTGGCGTATGGGTCGCGCTTCATCAAGTCCATCATTTGCGCGCTACGCTCTTTCGTAACCATCCGGCCCAGCGCGATTTCTGACAACAAACGGGCCGTCGCGTTGGTGTTTAGTTTGTTACGATTTTCGCCGTTCGCGCCGCGATAAATTTTCTCGCGCCCGTAGGAAGCCTCGCAGAAAGTTTTCTGGTTGACGTTGATGTTTTGGTAGCCTAACGAAGTGTAAAAGCGGTTGACGACATTGCGTTTGTCGGCCCACTTTTTCATGTCTTTATCAGATAGCGCGGGGCCGCTGGTCGTGCCCGTGAGCAGGTCAACGATGTACTGCGTCGGCTCGTTCCACGATTCGACAATCATCTCTTTGAGGGCTTGTTGTAATTCCGGCGAGTCTTTTAGTTTGCCGTCTTGCAACCAACGATGTATTGCCCCCAGATAGAACATCTTTACCACACTGGCCGGATAAATCTTCTCCTCGCCGCGATAGTTGGCCTGGCGTAAATTGTTGGGGTCGCGCAAATCAATCAGCGTTACGGCGAGTTGGTCGGGCCGCAAACCTTTGCCGGCAAAATCACTTAACGCCCTCTGCGCGGCTTCGTCAACCACATTCTGCAAAGTTGGCGCGGGGCCTTTGCCAGGACGCCCGATAGGACGGTCTTTCTCCTGGGCCAAGCTCAAACCAGGCCACAAACACAGTAACAAGAAACAACAGCGCAATTTGTAAAGCATTCGTTAAACTCCATTTCTAAAATATTAACGACACTTTATCACAGGCCGCGTAGAACCAAACCGCTAAGTCCGCCTCATACGGTTATTTCTGAGAGGTTGCGCTATGGCGGCAGCGGGGGCAAGCCACCCTTCCTAACCTGCCAGGTCGGTTGACCGGCTTGGTGAAAACTATGAATGATGCTTGCCCAAACAATAAACCCAGCCCTTTCAGCTACCTGGCAGGTCGGGAAGGGTGGCTTGCCCCCGCTCTTCTATCGGAAAGCTGCCTTCAACGCGAGGAGGACGCGGTGAAATTCAATTCCTCCACATCAAAGTTGGGCGTTACAACATGGGTTGCGGGCGTAAAGTTGTAGCCCTTCGCTTCAACCGTGACGAAATAGGACTGTCCGGCTTCCACGCCATCGAATTGGTAATGACCAAAGCGGTCAACCTTCGCTCTGCGGGCTTGTCCATTGAGGTCGGAGAGTTTGACGATAGCTCCTTTGGGCGCGCGTCCGAGTTGCGTCAGGACGTAGCCGCCGACGTTGACGCCCGAAGCCGTCGGCCCCAAGACGCCGAGGAAAACGCCCTGGTTTGCGCCCGACGTAATGTAGCGCAAGTTCCAGACCAACGGCGCGATGTTGGGCAGGTTGACGGTGGGGAACGTGCCGGACAAGGCAGACGTGGAAAGGAGTTTGAACTCATTTAACGACGCCGGTGTAAAGCCGTTGGTCAGCGTCACGTTGAGCGTGCCGGCGAGCGTGGCCGCGCCGGAGACGACGAGTTGGTCGTGGCCGTTGGGGTTGACGCCCGCGCCGCCCGTGCCGCCGATTTCCATATTGACCGCGCCGGTATTAGCGAACGTGCCGGTAATGTTCAGCACGCCCGGCGAGAGGCCCGGCGTAAGCGTGCCGGCGTTGCTGAAATTATTGGCAATCGTGCCCGTGCCCATAATCGTGCCGTTGTTGGTCAGCGTCCCGCTCACGGTCAGCGTGCTGTTGACGGTCAAAGTGCGGCCCGCAGCCACAGATAAACTGGCCAGGCTGGTCGCGCCGCTGACAGTCGGTTGATTGGTTGCGCCCGTCGGGATAATGGCGGTGTCGCCTGTACCCGGCGTGAGTCCTGTGTTCCAATTGCCGTTGGTGGCAAAGGCCGTGTTGGTCGCGCCCGTCCAGGTGACTTGCCCGACGGAGTGGCCCGCGCCCGCCGAGGCTGCGCTGGCGTTGTAATTGGTGTCGCCCTGATAGGTGGCGGTCAGCGTGCGGTTGCCCGCCGTTGCCAGGGCCACGACGCAAGAACCCGCCGCCACTGTGCCGGTGCAAGAGTTTACGCCGTCGGAAACCATGACGTTGCCGCCCGGTGTGCCGCCGCCGGGAGAGGTCACAGCCACGCTATAAGTGACCGTCACATTCTGTCCGACGTTGGACGGGTCGGGCGAATCGGAGGTAATTGAGGCCGTCGTGTCGGCTTTATTGACCGTAATGGCGACGGTATTGGTCGAACCGCTCGCCGGGCCGCCGTCAACCTGCGCCGTCGCGCTGCCCGCCCCCACCGTCGTCGCCGTGTAGGTCGCGGTTGCCGTTCCCGCCGCTTGAATCGTGGTCTGCGCGCCGGAGATGCCGCCGCCGACGCCGCTCCAGGTCACGGTCTGACCAATCAGCGCGCCCAAGTTGCCGACCGCAATTGCCGTCCCCGCCGAATTGGCCAGGAAACTGGCGGTCAAGGCGGAGGTTTGGCCTGTAACTACCGGACTCGTCGCCGCCGTCGTTCGCAATTGCAGAAAAGGCGTAGTAGTGAGAACGCTCGGCGCGGCTTGCAGCACCGCCGTCTGGCAACCCGTCGTGCCGGGGCCGCCGCTACAGCCCCACCAGTTGTTGGTGGCCGTCACCGTGCCGCCGCCGTTAGTCTTGAAAAGGCCGGTGCCATTGCTGGCGGTGTTGCCGAAAATCCGGCAAAAACTGATATTCATGCCGCCGAGACTAGAAGCAATGCCGCCGCCGCGCGGAGTGCCCGTTGAGCCCGCCGTGTTGTTAGTAATCGTGAGGCCCGTGAGCGTAACCGTGCCGGCGGCGTTGACGTTGGCGTAAATGCCACCGCCCTGGCCGCCGCCGCCTACGCTGTCTCCTCCGTTGGAAGTATTGCCGGTAATGACGCTGGCCTGATTAATGGTCACGGCTGAAGTGGCGAGTCCGTCGGGTCTGTCAATGGCGACGCCGCCGCCATGCCTCTGCGCCGTATTGCCGGAAATCGTGGAGTTCTGAATCATAATCGCGCCCGTCGGCTGGTCGAGATGGATGCCGCCGCCCAACGCGAAGGAGCCGATATTGGGAGTCGTGCCGGTCTGGTTATTGGAGATGGCGGAGTTGGTGATGGTCAGATTGCCGGAGCCGTTGCCGCGAATGCCGCCGCCTTTGGCGTCGAAGCTGTCGGTGGGCGTCTTGTTGTTGTTGAAGGTGACGTTGGTAATCGTCACGGCCCCGACGCCGGTGGGCAACGTGCTGATGTCCAGCCCGCCGCCAAAGGAATTGGCGCAGGTGTTGTCCGAGATAACCGAGTTGGTGATGCTCAGAGTCCCCGCGCCGGTGTTGCAGTAATCCACGCCGCCGCCGGTGAAACTGATGTCCGGCGCGCCGTTGGCCTGGGTGTTGCGGCCAAAGCGGACGGTCACGTTGTTCCACGAATGGCTCACCGCCGCCGCGCAAATCGGGTTGAGGCCGAACACCTTGTCAATGCCGTTGGCGGTGGTCGTGCCGGCCTGAATGATGGTCGTGGCCGACGCTGTGCCGTTGAGCGTCAAATCCTGATTTACGTCGAGGTCGCCGTTGGCGCCGTTGTCCTCGTTGTTGGGGGCGTTGGCGATGGTTAGCTGGTAAGTATTGTTGGGGATGGTCACCATGTCGGCCCCAGCTGCGCCGTTGGCCGCGACGACGGCCTCGCGCAGACTGCAATCGGCGTTGCACGCGCCGTCGTTGCCGTCGGTTCCTTTGGTGACGGTAAACGTGGCGGAAGGCGCGGAGGGCATCACTTCCGGCGCGTCGCCGCCGGCGCGTAAAAAGACCAGGCCGGGCCGGACGTGCAGACTGACGCGCATGGACAAAGCCGCGACGGGCGCACCCGACGCCGGCAGAGCCATCTCCGCGCGCGGGCCGGCGAAAGAGACAAATTCGCCATCCACTTTGGGTGGGGCTTCGACGGCAAAGACTTTTAGTTGTTGCGCCGCCGCGTCCAAGACGACCAAATCGTCCGCCATCTGGCCGGAAAGATTGGCGTTGAACAAGGCCGGCGCACTGCCGGAGGCGGCCTGGCGCACGGCGGAAGCCTCCATGACGTTGAGGCTTTCGGCGACGGCCCAGGGCTGTGTGGCGTCCGCTTGCCACTTGGCGGCGAGGGGCGTTTCCTCCTTAAACATCTGGCGGCGGCGGAGTTCCCGCGCTTCGGCAGTGGTCAGGGGCCGGGTGTCGAGCGCGCCGCGCGTGGCAAAGGCCACTGTGCCGTCTTCGCGTAAGAGCGCGATTTCCGCGCGGGCGTCGCGGTCATAGATAAATTCCCCCAGGGCCAACGCTTGCGCCGCAAACGGCAGCGGGATGTGTTCCAATCGCGCCGCCGCCCGTTTGCGGGATTCAAAGCCGTCGCGTTGGTTGCGCCCGTGCAGAATGGAGACGTTGCCGCCGGCCAGAATCGCTACGTCGGTCCAGGGCGCGTCGTCCAATTGGCCTAACGATAAGGATTGCGCCGCCACCGGCAGAGCGTAACGCAAGGGCGCGTCCGCGATGCCGTTCGCGCCTTCGTAAACCAGCAAAGCCGCGCCGCTCTCGCCTTCGAGTCCAACGGCTAAATCGCTCAGATTGTCGGGCAAATCAATCTGGCCCGCTGCCAAAGCCGTAATGCGGCCCGGCACGGCAATGCTGCGGGCCGCCATAAAACCGCCGTCGCCGTCGCCCGAAGCCAGGTAGATTTCCTGCCCGCCCCGCGCCGCCGCCAGCACGTCAGGATTGGTGTCGCGGTCAAAATCGCCGGTCACGATAAAATCAGGCGCAACGCCGAGCTCCACCGTTTTCGCCTCCGGCAGAAAAGTCACCGGAAAACGGCTTTGCCCCGTCGCCTCTACATTTTCGGGCCGCGTCGGGGCAAACGATTCGGGATTACCGCGCTGATAAACGAGATAACCGCCGTTGGGCGTGGCGTAACCGCTCACCAAATCGGGGTAGCCGTCTATGTCGAAATCGGTTGAGGCCAGTGTCGTCGGACGCGACGCGCCGGCGGGCCGCGCCGTCCCGAAAGTGGCCGGCAGTTGGTAACTGTCCTGTAAGACGATGGTGGCCGGGCCGCGTTTCGCCGGCGGCGGGCCGGGTTTGCCGGCAAAAGCGGCAGAACGCGGGCCGTATTGCACAGCCAATCCAATGATAAAAAGGCCGAAAGCCAAAAACAGAGCGAAACGAATCTTTGCACGAACGGTTACTGCACGCATGATATTTCTCCTAAACCAATGCGGGAGCGTCTTTGCCCCCTGTGAGGTTGAAATGTGAGGAGGCGCAAAACTGCGGCAACGCGCCGCGCAGAGTTTTCGCCTCTTTTTGTCCAATTGTTTTTTTAGTCCAGCCATTGCGCCGGAATGTCCTTCATTTCCCGCCACTAACGCGCTCATAGTTAAAGGCGTCATTGCAGCGCAAAAGTGTTCATAATTTTTCTATAAATTTCAAGGGAAAGAACTTTTCGCCACAGGTTACACGGATTATTGATTTAAGCAGGTGAGTAAAAGTAATGTCGGATAATAAAAGTTAGAGTTACGCTTTTAAGCGTGAGTTTTACGCTGCGAAGCACGCCTCAAGGCGTAACTCTAACCGCCGGAATACTTTTGTGCACCTGCTTAATCTGTGTAATTTGTGTAATCCGTTGGCTCATTCTTTTCTTGAAACATCTACTACGCTAATTCCGCGCCGGAAAAATGCCTTGCGTCCCGATGATAAAGTTAATCGCCAGGTAAGGCGGCATATTGTTGTGCGGCTGATTGCCGCCCGTCATCCCCAGGGCGAGAGGGTGCATCGGCGCGTTAGGCGGCGCGGGCGCGTAGAGCGGCGTCGGCTGGCGCGCTGTTCCGATAGTTCCCCAAGTTTGGCCTGTCGGGTTGTTTTGCGCGCCGACGGCGGCGATGCCCATCGGCTGATGCGTGTGCGGGGCTATTTGATTGCCGAGCAGCGTCACGGTTTCCTCGCCGCCCTCCTCGCCCAGGTCACGAAGCGTCAGACCCGGGCCACTGCCGAAGTGCATGGGCGCGCGGCTCTGCAAATCCGGCAAGCCGTAAGTTACTCTGCCGTCGCCGCCGTAAGTCGTTCCGAGGAGGGAAAAGAGCGCGGTGTTCTGGGCAATGGGGATAAGTTGCCCGTTACAAAAGGCGTGGGCGCGCGGGGCGAAATTGCCCGCGAACATTCTGATTTGACCGATAAATGGTGTTGCCATAATTAGTGTCTCCGTTATTCAGATAGTTCAAAGTTTTATGTTCAAGGTTCAAGGTTATTTTAGAACGAGATAGCCACTCACGCTGGAACTTTGAACCTGAAACTTGGAACTTTGAACTTGAAACTACCCGCCTAGTTGCGCGAGGGGAAAACCCCTTGCAGCGCGATGCAGAAATTGACCACTGTGTAGGGCGAACGGTTTTCATGCCCTTGCCCGCCGCCGGTGTTAGTGGTGTCGCCCTGCGCCATGGAGTTGTTGGGGGCCGTTGAGTAAGGGCCTTGCGCCCAGACATTATTGTCCGGCGGGCCGAGCGACGCAGCAGCGCTGCTGCCGGCGGCGGGGTGGTTGTGGGCGGCCATCTGCGGGATTGACAGAGTAACCGTTTCGCTGCCGGCGCTTTCTCCCAGGTTGCGCTGGGACAAACCCGGACCCGTGCCGAAATGGAGCGGCGTGCGGCCCTGCATATCGGGCAGCAGAAAGTTCGTCGTGCCGTTGCCGCCGTAAGTAGTGCCGACCAGCGAAAAGAGTGCCTGATTCTGTTGGATGGGGAGAGTTTGCCCGTTGCATAAAGCCCAACCGCGCGGCGCATAATCGAACCCGAACATTCTGATTTCAGCAAGAAATGGTGTTGCCATAATTCTAACCTCCTAAGCTCGCGGGGGGAAAATCCCTTCCAGCGCGATGATAAAGTTGATACACAGAAAGGGCAGCATATTGTCGTGCGGTTGGCCGCCGGCATTCGGCCCGATGGTGGCC
The DNA here is from genome assembly GCA_043769325.1 of Acidobacteriota bacterium. GTDB lineage: Bacteria > Acidobacteriota > Blastocatellia > Pyrinomonadales > Pyrinomonadaceae > JAYVJN01. The sequence goes on along the minus strand of JAYVJN010000327.1, from coordinate 516 downwards.
GCATTCATTGGGGCGGTTTGTGCGCCGCCCGAATACCTGCCGTCCGTCGCCAAGCCCCAAACCCCGCCCGCCGGCGAGCCGGGACTGCCCCCCGTAGCGTCGCACGCCGGCAAGTGCGAGTGCGCGGGCAGCGTGCCGGTGGTGAGCGTAACCTGTTCCACCCCGGACATCTCCCCCATGGTGTAAGTAGCACCGCCGGCCAGCGTCCCCTGATGCACGGGAACGCGCCCTTGCATATCCGGCAAGCCAAAGGTTGTCTGCCCGTCGCCGCCATATGTTGTGCCGAGCAGCATGAAAAGGGCGTCGTTTTGGTCAATCGCTTGTAATTGCCCGTTACAAAAAGCGTAGCCTCGCACGGCGAAATTCCCCCCGAACATATATATCGAACCCAGAAATGGTGTTGCCATAGTTTTTCCTTTCCGGCCAGGGATTTTACGCCTCGCCGTTTAATGTGGCCTGTCTCGCGGAATTACACTGAGCACCGACAGGCGCGTTGGTAAAACCGCCCTAGCCCAA
>JAYVJN010000326.1:0-3065 GCA_043769325.1 Acidobacteriota bacterium | reverse complement strand
CGATTGGCGCGTCAACCGCCGCCTGACCTTGAATCTCGGCTTGCGCTACGAAGTGGAGACGGCCCTGGTGGAACGCCAGAACAAGAGCGTCTCCGGTTTCGACTTCGCTTATATTCAACCCATCGAAGCGACGGCCAAAGCGCGTTTGTTGGCGACGCCGGTGACGGGCGTTGACGCCAATGCCTTTAGCGTGCGCGGCGGCTTATTATTTGCCGGCGTGGACACGGGCAAAAACCTGTACCGAACACCGAAAAACACCTTCCTGCCGCGCGTCGGCTTGGCCTATCAATTGAACGACAAAACCGTCTTGCGCGGCGGCTTCGGCCTCTTCGCCGGCTTTTTGGGCGAACGGCGCGGCGACGTTATCCAACCCGGCTACACGCGCACTACCGTCGGCGCATTGACCACCAACGCTAACGGCGCACCGTTGCCTTTTTCGCTCTCGACGCCTTTTGCCAACACCGCGATTTTAGAGCCGGTGGGCAACGCTCAGGGCCGGCAGACCGGCTTGGGCGGCGGGATTGCGTTCTTTAACCAGAATCCGAAAGTCTCGAAACAGGCGCGTTTCCAATTCGGCGTCCAACGCGAATTGCCGTTCGGCATGGTGGGCGAGGCGATTTACGTTTTCAATCGCGGCTACAACATTGAAATCAACCGCAACATCAATGCCTTGCCGAACCAATTTCTGAACACTGAGAACTCGCGTTCTACGGCGCAGGTTGCCAACAACACTTTCCTGACGGGGCAGGTTGCCAACCCGTTTGCCGGACTCTTGCCCGGCACCGGCTTTAACAACGCGAACATCGCCCGTTCCCAATTGCTGCGCCCGTTCCCGGCCTTTGGCGACATCACGACCACCAATAACGAAGGCAAAACGTCGTATCACTCCGGCCAGTTCAGCCTGCAAAAGCGTTTCTCGCAGGGCTACACGGTGCAAGCCAGCTACACCTGGTCAAAATGGATTCAGCAGACCGAATACCTCAACGCTGGCGACGCCACGCCCATCAGAGTCATCTCCGACCAAGACGTGCCGCACAAACTTTCACTCAGCGCGTTATACAGCTTGCCTTTCGGCAAAGGGCAAAGGTTTTTGCAGGATGCGGGTTGGACTTTGAACGCTCTCGTCGGCGGTTGGCAACTGCAAGGCGTCTATACGATGCAGAGCGGTTTCCCCATCGGCTTTGCCAACGATGGCTTCTATAACGGCGGAGACATCGCCATCCCGTCCAGCCAAAGAACTACGCTGCGTTGGTTCGAAACTTCGGTATTTTCCAACGCCGCGCCGGTCAGCCATTTGCGGTCTTTGCCTTTGCGTTTTGGCAGCGTCCGGCGCGACTTAATCAACAACACCGATTTGGCGTTGCTGAAAGATGTTTATATTCGTGAAGGAATGAAGATTCAACTGCGTTTTGAAGCCGTCAACGCCTTCAACGAACCCTATTTCCCCGCGCCGGTGGTCAACCCGACCTCCGCCGCTTTCGGGCAAATATCGGCCTCGAACCAGGACAATTACGCCCGGCGCATTCAGCTGGGCCTCAAGTTCCTGTTCTAAGCAAAAGTTAGAGTTACGCCTTGAGGCGTGAGTTTTACGCGGCTACTCACGTCTCAAGGCGTAACTCTAAACGCCGGCATACTTTTGCCCTCCTGCTTTAAGAATGTTCCGCCCGAAGGCGGCTTGTGTGAGAATTAACACCTGAGCTGTCTTCCGGCGGGATTTATAATTTGCAATTTAATGATTTCTCGTCGCAATTTCCTTGTTTCCCTGGCGGCAACCGGCACGTTTGGCGGCGCGGCGTTTCCGGTTTCGGCCAAAATTGACCGCGCTGCTTTGGTGCGCCGGCATAACCCTGTGGCGCGTGGGTTCGACCCTTTGGCCCCGCTTTCGGTGGGCAACGGCGAGTTTGCCTTCACCGCCGATGTGACGGGTTTGCAGACCTTTCCGCAACTATACGAAAACGCCATGCCGCTCTGCGCGATGGCGCAATGGGGCTGGCACTCTAAGCCCTTGCCGCCGGAACTCGCCGGACAAACCCTGCGGCTGACGGATTACGACACGCACGGCCGGCAAGTCGGCTATCAGACGAGGGGCGAAGGCCAGACCACGCTTTTCAACTGGCTGCGCGAAAACCCGCACCGGCTTCACTTGGGGCAAATCGGTTTGCGTTTGTTGACCAATGAAGGAAGAGAAGCGCGGCCCAACGACATCACGGAAATTGAACAAAGATTAGACCTCTGGGCCGGTGTTTTGCACAGCCGTTTTCGCTTCAACGGCGAAATAGCGGAGATAAAAACCGCCGCGCACCCGTTGCTTGATTTGCTGGCGGTCAGCATCGCTTCGCCTTTGCTGTCCGACGGGCGTTTGGGCGTCCGGCTGGCCTTTCCTTACGGTTCGCCGGGTATGGCGGCGGCGGATTGGGCGCAAGACGAAAAGCATCGCACCGAACTTACAGAAACCGCCAACCGCGCCGATTTTCGCCGCAAGTTTGAGACGGACGAATACTTTTGCGCCGTTGCCTGGCACACTCCGGTGGCTTTGCGGCAAGCGTCGGCGCACGAATTTCATCTTGCGCCAACGGAAAAAAGCACACGGCTGGAATTTGTCGCTGCCTTCGCGCCGCGTCCGGTCAGTGCCGCTTTGCCCGCGCCCGACGCTGTTTTTGCGGAGAGCGCGGCGCGTTGGCGGCGTTTTTGGTCAACCGGCGGGGCCGTCGCGTTAGACGGCAGCCGCGACGCCCGCGCCCGCGAACTGGAACGCCGCATTGTGTTGTCGCAATATCTGACGGCGATAAACTGCGCCGGCACGCAGCCGCCGGCGGAGACGGGTTTGGTCTGCAACAGTTGGTACGGCAAATTTCACCTCGAAATGCACTGGTGGCACGCCACGCATTTCGCTCTCTGGAATCGCTTGCCGCTGCTGGAAAAAAGTCTCGGCTGGTATGACAAAGTTTTGCCGCGCGCCCGCGAACTCGCCCAAACGCAAGGCTACGTCGGGGCGCGTTGGCCGAAAATGGTCGGCCCGGAAGGCCGCGACAGCCCTTCGCCCATCGGCCCGCTGCTCATCTGGC
>JAYVJN010000325.1:0-4793 GCA_043769325.1 Acidobacteriota bacterium | reverse complement strand
TTGTAATCGGCCAGGGTGAGGACAAACATAATCGCCAGCCAGAACAAGCCCGCGCCGACGCTCAGTTTGACCAGTTTGGAGCTGAACTTGACGTGCATGAAAAACCACACGACCAGGCTGGCTTTGAAGAACGCGATTGTCAGCGCAACCACCGTGTTCATGCCATGAAAAGTTTTGCTGTCCAAATCGGTCAAGGCGGTGAGGTAGGTCGCAATCGTCATGACCATTAATACACCAAAAACCGCCAGATAAGTTGGTATGCCCTGATGATGTTCGTGTTCGCCGTGATGTTCCAGGTTGTGTTCCGCCATTGCTTTTTAATCCTACTTTTAATGCGCGATGAAGTGCCGACCCGTCAGATACAATAACGGGAAGAGGAAAATCCACACTAAGTCAACAAAGTGCCAATAAAGGCCGGCCATCTCCACCGGCGTATAATAATACGAGTCATAGCGGCCCCTTATGGCTCCGTAGAGCAGCCACATCATAATACCGAGACCGACAATCATATGTAGCGCGTGGAGACCGGTCATGGCAAAATAAATGAAGAAAAAGCTGCGCACGCGGTTGGGCCAGTTGCGTACTTCAGTTGCCGAAGCGTCTTTAAGCACCGCCGCGTCATGCTGTTTATCCTCGTCGGTGTGCGGCTCCCACTTAAATTCGTAGAGGCCCGGATAATTGATAGGAACCAGATTGTGGCTGAACTTTTCCTTGTACTCAAAGTACTTAACGCCTAAAAAGACCGAACCGAATATCATCGTCAGGATAATGAACAAGATGAGCAGGTTTTTAGCCCCTTTTTGCGCGTAATAGACGGCCAGGGCCATCGTCACGCTGCTGACGATAAGAACGATGGTGTTTATCGCGCCCATCGTCACGTCCAAGTGGTTACTGCCCGCAGCGAAGGCTTTGGGGTAGTTCAGGCGGTAGTAAATATAAACCATGAACAGGCCGCCGAAGAACATGACTTCCTGCACCAGAAAGACCCACATACCAATGGCGTTGGACTCTTTTTGCTGCTCCATGTCCTCGAACTGATGCGCTAGCCCGGGATGATGTTCAATGTGCGTAGCCAAAGCTGTTGTCTCCCTCGTAAAGTCTCAAATTTCAGATTTGAAAGTTCAAAATTTCTCTATACTTCTGCTGTTGCTGCCAATAAAGCTTTTTGCGAACGGGGTTGGTCGGTAAACATTTCCATTTCATCCGCCGGTTCAAATTCGTAGGCTTCCCAAGTAACGATGGGCTGCCGGTCAAAGTTGAAAGTCGGCGGCGGCGAAGAGGTGCGCCACTCCAAGCCCGGCAAAGCCCAGGGGTTGGCGGCGGCTTTTTCGCCATAGAACAAAGACCAGACCAAATAGACCGCCGGCATGAGCAAGCCAAGCGCGAGAATGGACGCGCCCGCCGTCGAAAAGACGTGCATCAACTGAAACTCTGGCAAATAGGTCGCGTAGCGGCGCGGCATTCCCATATAGCCCATGATGAACTGCGGCATGAACGTCAGGTTAAACCCGATAAAGACGACGCCCGCCGACAGACGACCCCACGATTCGGGGTACATTCGGCCCGTCATCTTCGGCCACCAGAAGTGCAAGCCCGCCAGATACGCCAGCAAAGTACCGCCGACCATGACATAATGGAAGTGCGCCACGATAAAGTAAGTATCCGTCAAATGGATGTCTAAGCCCATCGCCGCCAAAAACAGCCCTGTCATGCCGCCGATGATGAACAACCCGATAAAGCCTAGCGCATAGAGCATCGGCGTCGTGTATTCAATTGAGCCTTTGTAGAGTGTGGCCGTCCAGTTAAAGACTTTGACCGCCGAGGGAATCGCCACCGCCATACTGATGAACGAAAAAATCATGCCGGCGTAAATGGACTGGCTGGTGACAAACATATGGTGGCCCCAGACCAGAAAGCCGAAAACCGCAATCGCCAAAGAGGAAAAAGCCACAAACGGATAACCAAAGATGTTCTTCCGCGAGAAACTGGCGATAACCTCGCTGATGACGCCCATGCCTGGCAAGAGCATGATATATACCGCCGGATGCGAGTAAAACCAGAACATATGTTGGAACAGAACAGGGTCGCCGCCCAACGCAGGGTCAAAGATGCCGATGTGCGCAACACGTTCCAAAGCTAACAGGAAAACGGTAATGGCGATGACGGGCGTGCCCAAAACCATCACCAGACTGGTAGCGTAATGCGCCCACACAAAGAGCGGCATCCGAAACCAGGTCATACCCGGCGCGCGCATGGTGTGCACCGTAACGATAAAATTCAGGCCCGTTAAAATTGACGAAAACCCGTTGACGAAAATGCCCAATCCCGCTGCCATGACGTAGGAATTCGAGTATGTCGTGCTATACGGCGTGTAGAAAGTCCAGCCGGTATCAACCCCGCCCATTATCATCGCGTACAAGGCCAACCCGCCGCCCAGCATATAAATATACCAACTCAACAGGTTTATGCGGGGAAAGGCCAAGTCCTTCGCGCCAATCATGATAGGCAGCACAAAGTTTCCGATAATCGCCGGCACCGACGGAATCAGGAAGAAGAAGACCATCACGATGCCGTGCTGCGTGAACACCTTGTTATAGGTTGCCGGCGACATCAAATCGGCTTGTGGCGTTAGCAACTCCAGGCGAATAAGCATCGCATAGACGCCACCGAGAAAGAAAAAGCCCGACACCGTAAAAAGGTATAAAAGCGCGATACGCTTATGGTCTTTGGTCAACAGCCAAGATTTAAGGCCGTAAGAGGCGTTTAAGTAGTTGGTGCCTGACGCTGTTGCGTGTGTATCTGACATACGATTTAGTCCCGCCTGATAACGCTAGAAAATTTTAGCGGTTGGGCTGATTTGGCGCGGCATTATTCGCGCTGCCCGCATTCATCGGCGCGGGCGTCACAGCGCGGGCCGGTGTCGGCGCGGGCGCGGCAGTTGTAGTGGTTGCCGCAGGTTGCGCGCCGCCCGTAGCCGGGCCGCTCAGTGATTTAATATAGGCAATAAGCTGTAACAATTGGTCTTCCGTCACCTGGCCCTGGAACGTCGGCATAATGGCCGGATAGCCTTCCACCAATTTCGCGCCCGGATTGAGAATAGATTCGCGCAAATAGTTGTCGTCCGCCGCCGCCACCGTGCCGCCGCCATTTAAGCGCACAGGCTTGCCGAAGATGCCCTTCAAGGCGGCCCCGCGTCCACCCGTGCCATCGTCTTTGTGGCACGAAGCGCAACCCAATTTATTAGTAAACAACTCTTTGCCGGCATCCACCGGCGATTGCGCGTTTAAGTTGCCACTGAGCCAGCGGTCGTAATCGTCCTGCTGCATAACGATTACTCTGCCGCCCATAACGGAATGGTTGGTGCCGCAGTATTCGGCGCAAAAGATGTTAAAGGTTCCGATTTTAGTGGCTTCAAACCAGAGTTGCGTGTAGCGGCCCGGCACTACATCGGCTTTGGTGCGAAACTCCGGGAAGAAAAGGTCGTGTAATACGTCTTCCGTAGTCATCGTGAGCCGAATCTTCCGATTGATGGGAACGTGCAATTCGTTGATTTCGCGTTGGCCGGTCGGGTGTTGAAACTTCCACATCCACTGTTTGCCCACGACGTACATTTCCATGGTATTCGCCGGCGGACGCCATTGTTTGTAGTAAAGCACCAGGCCCCAGCCGAAAATGGACATGGAAATCAGAAATGGAACTGCCGACCAAAAGGTCTCCAAAAACAGCGAGCCTTCGATATGTTCGGGGATATGGTCATCGCCCGCTTTGCGGCGGAAAACAACGGCAAATCCAATAATAACCAACGAGATGGCGACGGTAAAAAAGACCGTCAAGGCCACCAGGTAAAAATAGAGCGCGTCAATCCCCGTCCAACCTCCGGCAAAGGTTGACGCAGACTCTGGCACCAATGGTATGAACGATTGCATAATCCTCAAGCTGTCCCTTCAGCTTTACGCTTCCTCCGGCCTTTTGCGCCGCCGCAGCCCAAGCACCAGAGCGATGATTCCGGCAACGGTGAGAACTCCACCCGCGCGCATGACGTTAAGAATAGCAAACCCATATTTTCCGCGCGTCGGATCGTAATGATAGCAATACAACAGTAATTGCTCCGCTTTGGAGCCGATTTTTCCGCCTCCGGCATCTACTACCGCCAGGTGCAAATCTCTGGCATATTCAATGCCGTAAAGGTAATGCGACAAACGCCCGTCTGCCGTTGTCACCATAATCGCGCTGGCATGGGCGAACTGGTTGGTTTCCGCGTCCCAGTAATACTTAAACCCAACGGTCTGCGCCACTTTATCAATATTGGCTTGGTCGCCGGTTAAAAAGTGCCAGCCGTTCGCGGTGTTGGGGCGACCATAACGCTCTATGTACGACGCCTTTTTCTTGGCCGCCAGTTCAGGCGTCTCACGGGCGTCAAAACTGATAACTACTATCTCAAACTCGTTGCCGGCGTTGAAGTTGTCTTGCTTCAATGTGCCGGTCAGCCCGTTCAGAACCTGGTTACAAAGCATCGGGCATTCATAATAGACCAGTGCTAAAATGACGGGCCGCTTGCCAAAGTACTCGCCAATCTGCACTGAGCGTCCGGTTTCGTCCTTGAACTGCGCGTCTAAAGGCATCTGCGCCTTCAGATTCTGCTCAATCGTGGCCTCTTGCAAAGGCTTGGGCAAACCGGTTGTCGGCGGAGCCTGGCCTAACGGCGGGCGCGGGCCGTAAAGCGGCGCGCCTTCCCGAAAATTACCCAGTTGCGCCCGCACCGGCACTAAGCCAAAAGCGAGAAATACCAATAA
>JAYVJN010000324.1:0-2657 GCA_043769325.1 Acidobacteriota bacterium | reverse complement strand
TAGCATATAGCTATTTTCTTATTCGTCCCCGCAAAACGAAGGAAGATAAATGAACGAACAAGAAATCCGCGCTGAAATCGCGCGGCGCAAAGATACCTTTCGGCGCGAACAAGCAGCTTTGCCGTTTGCTGAAAAAGTATGCATCGCTTTTGCCCTGAGCTGGCGTTGTGACGCGCTCAAACAAGCGCGGATTATTCCGCCGTAAGACACCGCGCCGCCGGCCACAAGCGTCGCCAAGTAACCATTACGAAATCATTTAAGGAGTTAGTTTCCATGAGCAACCCGATTGCAGAAGTCGCCAAACTCGGCCAATCCATTTGGTACGACAACATTCGCCGCCTGATGTTAGTAAGCGGCGATTTAGCCAACAAACTCGAAGGTGACGACCTGCGCGGCGTGACCTCGAATCCGACCATTTTTGAGAAAGCCATCGTCGGTTCCACCGATTACAACGAGCAGTTCAAAGCTCTTGTTACCAGCGGTAAAAGCGACATCATGGAGCTTTACGAGAGTCTGGTAGTGGACGACATCGCCGCCGCCGCCGATATTCTGAAACCCGTCTATGACAAAACCGATGGCGTGGACGGCTACATCAGTTTGGAAGTCAACCCCAAACTCGCCTACGACACCCAAGGCACGATTGACGAAGCCAAACGGCTTTTTGCGCGTTTGGGCCGGCGCAACGTGATGATAAAGATTCCGGCTTCGCAAGAGGGCTTACCCGCCATTGAGGAAGCCATTTATCACGGCCTCAATATCAATGTGACGATGATTTTTGCCATTGATAATTACATACAGGTCGCCGAAGCCTTCATCAAAGGCTTGGAACGCCGCGACGCCGAAGGCAAATCCGTTGACCACATCGCATCGGTGGCGAGTTTCTTCGTCTCCCGTGTAGATTCGGCGATTGACGCTGATTTGGAAGCCCGCGCCCGCGCCGCCACCACGCCCGCAGACAAGGCTTTGTACGAAGGCTTGTGCGGGAAAGCCGCCGTCGCCAACGCGAAAATGGCCTACGCCAAATACCAGGAAATCTTTGAAGGCGAACGCTTTGCCGCGATGAAGGCGAAAGGCGCGCAAGTGCAGCGTTGCCTCTGGGCTTCGACGGGGACGAAAAATCCGTCCTATTCTGATGTTCTTTATGTGGATAATCTCATCGGCCCGGAAACGGTCAACACCGTGCCGCCCGCGACCTACACCGCTTTCCGCGACCACGGCAAAGTTGGCCTGACTTTACTCGAAGATGTCCCCGGCGCAGTTGCGCTGGTGGCGCAATTGGGCGAACTCGGTATCAGCATGGACGCCGTCACTGCGAAGTTGCAAAAAGACGGGTTAAGTTCTTTTGTTGGTTCGTTTGACACGCTCATCGAATCCATCGAAGCCAAACGCGACGCGATTCTGTCGGGCCTTGACCGCGACATCCACGCCAGTCTGGGAAAGCACACGGACGCGGTTAACGCCGCGTTAGCCGAAATCCAAAAGGGCGACGTAATGCGGCGGATATGGCGCAAAGACGCTTCTCTGTGGAAAGCCGACGAAGCGGCGCAGAATATCATCAAAAACGCGCTCGGCTGGCTGACTGTGGTGGACGAAGTCATCGGTGTTGAGGACGATTTAGTCAACTTCGCCAATGAAATCCGCGATTCCGGCGCATTCGACCACATCATGCTGTGCGGCATGGGCGGTTCCAGCCTATGTCCCGAAGTGCTGCGCGTAACCTTTGGCAAACAGGACGGTTATCCAGAGTTATTGGTGCTGGACTCCACCGACCCCGACGCGCTCAAACAATTCATTGACCAAGTTGACCCGACGCGCACGATTTTCGTCATTTCATCAAAATCCGGCACAACTACCGAACCGCTCGTCTTTTACAAGTACTGGTACGATGTCGTTGGCAAACTAAAGGGCAATCCGGGCGAGAATTTCGTGGCCGTCACAGACCCTGGAACTTTGATGGAACAGATGGCGACGGAGGACAAATTCCGCCGTATCTTCCTGAACCCGGCGGACATCGGCGGACGCTACTCGGCTCTTTCGTTCTTTGGCATGGTTCCGGCGGCCCTCATGGGCTTGGACGTGAAAAAGCTGCTCGACCGCGCCGAACGCACTGTTCATGCCTGTTCATCCGTCGTGCCGGCGAACGAAAATCCCGGTGCGCGTTTGGGTTCGATTATGGGCGAATGCGCCAAAGCGGGCCGCGATAAAACCACCGTCAGCGCAGACCCGCGCATTGCCTCGTTCGGCCTCTGGGTGGAACAACTCATCGCCGAAAGCACCGGCAAAGAAGGCACGGGAATTGTCCCGATTGCGGGCGAAACTATTGGCTCGCCTTCGGTTTACGGCGATGACCGTTTGTTCGTCCATCTCGGTTTAGACAAGATTGACAGCGAAACCGACATGAAGCTCACGGCCCTTGAAGCCGCCGGGCATCCCGTCGTGCGTATCCTTCTCAACGACCTTTACGATGTGGGCGAAGACTTTTTCTTGTGGGAAATCGCTACGGCGGTGGCCGGTTGGCGCATCGGCATCAACCCCTTTGACCAGCCCAACGTGCAGGAATCAAAGGACGCCACGAAAGAACTGCTCGAAGCCTTTGCGCGCGACGGCAAATTTACCGAACAGCCCGTTCTCGTCACCGACGGAACGCTCACGGTTCA
>JAYVJN010000323.1:0-2743 GCA_043769325.1 Acidobacteriota bacterium | reverse complement strand
TTCAATTAGCCGCACCGCCGTTCGCACCGCGATGGAGCAGCGCGTCATTCTGGCCTCACAGGATGTGCGTGAAGACGCGACATTGAGCGTCAGTGAGAGCGTTTCTGTGCAAGGCATCAGTTCGCTGGCCTGTGCGCCTTTGGCCGGCCACGAAGAGGTTTTCGGCGCGCTCTACGTTGACCGGCGGCTTGGCCCCGAACCTTTTTCAGAAACCGACAAACAAATGTTGTCCGTCGTCGCCGCGCAAGCCGCCGTCGCCATCGAAGCCGCTTTTGCGCGCAAGCGTGAGGCCCGCGAAGCCGAAGCGCGTCTCGTTTTCGCGCGGTTTATGCCGGAACATCTCATTAAAGAGTTGGCGGAAAACCCTGACGAATACCAACTCGGCGGGGTTAATCGTCGCATGAGCGTCATGTTTTGCGACGTGCGCGGCTTCAGCAGCCTGGCGCACGGCATGAAACCGGAACAGGTCGTCAAGATGCTCAACACGCTCTTTACCGAACTCGCCGCCGATATTATGGGGCATCAAGGAACCCTCAATAAATATCTCGGCGATGGTTTGATGGCCCTCTTCGGTGCGCCTGTGGATAGCGGCGACAACGCTAACAACGCCGTCCGCGCCGCTGTCGCCATGCAGCGTTCCATGCGCCGTGTCAATGAAAAACTCGCGGCGCGGGAGTTGCCAACGCTCAACATCGGCATCGGCATTAACACGGGCGAGGCTACTGTCGGCGTGGTCGGGGCTGAAATGCGCTCGGAATACACGGCCATCGGCAGCACGGTCAATGTCGCGGCGCGGGTTGAAAGCCTGACCAAAGCCGGGCAAATCCTCGTTACCCAAGCCACCGCCGATGAACTCGGCAACCAATTCAAACTGGAAGGCCCCACCGAAGCCAAAGTGAAAAACATCCCCGAACCCGTGCGCGTCTATCTCGTTTTATACGATGAAAGCGAAGAAACAGAAGAGTTTACCGTAAGCAATAATCCCTAAACCGCGCGTTGACGCGCCAACAACCTGAACTGCAACATTTTAACAATGACTAGAATTGAAGAAAAATTACGCACACTTTCAGACCACGAGCGAAAACTTTTGCAATGTCTTTCATTAATTTGGGAGCCGATAAATGCGCGGGATTTTCAAGGGCTAACGAGATCGCTTGAATGGCGAACTCCTGAAGACAAATTTCATACAGCCCAATATCTCTCGCTTTGGCGCGCTTCGCTTACGCGCAAAGGCATTATCGCCGATTTCAAAGATACTTGGAGCGGTGGTTTCCAGATTGCCGATGATAATCTCAAAGCACTTCTTTCGCGCGCGGCAAGACAGCAAACTTGGTTTCCGCAAGTTGTGGAAACGATTCAAGCCACATTCAGTCTAAGTAAACTTTCCGGATGGTATGGCTCCGAAAAGGAGGCCCGGAAATGCCGCGTGTTGCGCGATTTTCGCTTGAGTATTTACCAAAAGCAAGCGAAAAATAGGGCTGAACTCTCTCAGCAAATTGACGAAAATGGAATTGCTGAAAAAGCAGAGGAAATCCTTGTCCAAATTTTCTCCAACCCGTTTCAAAAAGAATTTCTCGGCGAGTTTGACGAAAACTTTCAGATTGATGTTTTAGTCGCTTTATTTAACAGCGCGATGCAAGCTACAACCTCTGCGCATGAGCTTTGGGAGTTTGTCAATGAACATAAGCTCAACGATGTCCCCGCCATTAAAAGCCGGTACCTGGAAAAATTGATTTTTTCGGGTAAACTTGTTGCCGCCAGACAACTTATCGGCGAACCCAACCACTTGGGCGTGATGCATTCAACCGCCACCATTGCCTTTTTAGAAAAAGACTTTGCCCAGGCGGTCAAACTTTATGAAGAAAGCATTAAACTTTGGCGGAAACTTGTCGCCAAGAAAAAGGGCTATTCGGCTAATTGGCAAATGTTTTTTTATGGCTTGGCGCTTTACAAAACCGATGAAGCTAAATTTCATAAGTTTGCCGAAGATTACAGCATCTACGCTTTGAAAAATTATCCCCACACGACTATCCATCAAGCAATTTCAGCAATTTCTTATTTTCTCAAAAATAGCGACAAATTGGCGGAAACAGCTTTTTCACAAATCACCCAGGACAATTTGCATACGAAATTTATTTGCCTCATTACGGCGGCTATTATTCCGTCTTGCAAAACTCCGGACTTTGCGCTGCCTCTGGCTCAAACGGCTAAACATTTAGGCTTTGATTGGGTTGCCTACGAAATCGCTAATCTATTGCAACTAAAAGGCCAACGCCACGCTGCTCAAGATGTTGAAAGGCTGCAAAACGAACTTGGATTTGAACCTGTGGGAAATCTCATTCCCAAGCTGGAAGATTGGGAACGCGCCTTAAATGTGCTGGAAATGATTGCCCAAAGAAGCGTAACCGGAGCGACGGCGAAGGCCAAAATTGACGAAACCCGTATCGCCTGGCAAGTGGATTTTCCCCACAAAAAAGTTCAACCGATTGAACAAAAATTTGGTCGCAAAGGTTGGACTGACGGACGCAATATCGCCCTCAAAAGATTGTATGAACGTGATGTCAAAAACCTGGCGGAACAAGATAATTTAGTGATTAAAAAATCTCTAAAAAAATATCAAGGCGGTTATTATTACAACAGTTACGAGTATGAATTTGAGTGGGAATCAGCAATTGAGGCTTTGATAGGGCATCCCTTTCTATTTTTGCTGCAAAATCCGTCTGCCAATGTTCAATTAAATCGC
>JAYVJN010000322.1:0-15023 GCA_043769325.1 Acidobacteriota bacterium | reverse complement strand
AATTTCTGGCTCAACACTCTCAATGCCAGCCCCGCCAATGTGCGCGGGATGGTCTGCGCGTTTATCACCTCGCAAGAATACCAGCAACGCTTTAGCTCGGCTTTCAGCCGCACCAACGCGCTCTGCGGCGGTAACCCGTAGAGAAATGGAGAATGGAGAATGGAGAATGGAGAATTAAGGTTTTATTCTCCATTCTTCATTCTCCGCTTTCCATTACACCCTCCGCGCCTTGAAGCCAGTAGGCAGTAGGCAGTAGGCAGTAGAAAAAGAGAAATGCTGCTACTGGCGACCCCGAAGGTCGCGTCAGTGGCGCAGACCGCGACGGCGGCGGCGGTTCGCGCCTGTGTTAGCGCAACGCGGCTTCTTAACTGCCTACTGCCCACTGCCCACTGCCCACTAGTGTTCAGTCAAGATTGTATTGACAGGTCAGTACCCAGAGCGGTAGCGACGGGGTTTAGTTTGCATTGACGGCTACCCGTCAAATGAACCTTGACTGAACACTAGTCGCGTTGCGGCATTTGCGTTGAAAATGTCAACCGAGCCTAATAAATTCGCTCATTTTTCGTTGTGTTCGCTGATACACATCTTCCATAAAAATGTGCATAAATTCGCCGTTGCGCCCGACGCTGTAAAGATTTTCAACGCCGGTTCCGTTAGCGAAACTCTGGCGTTCGGTTTCGTATTCCCGCAGAAAAACAGGATATGCAATCGGTGTTCGCATAACCCGGCAACCTTCGTAGCGTTTTTTGACATCGGGAATGAGTGGTTTCAGGTTTTCAATACAAACATCACCCAATTTCTCATCATCCATTTGCCAAAATTCGTCGCCTTTTTCACAACCGATGTCCACCGTGATAATGGTTTTGCCCGCTGGCGCGAGCCAGGGCATTGAAAGAGGCGTTTCGGTTAAACGGAAAAAAGGAAACTCATCTTCCGGCGTCCAGGTAACAACATCCGGCAGCAATCCGCGTCCATTGAGGCGCAAATTGACAAAAACCATCGGGCGATAGCGAAAGCGTGAAAGATGCGCTAAACGGTCTGTGCCTTCGACGATTTTGCTCAAAATATTAATCGGCGCGGTGCTGATAACCGCCGCCGCCTCAAATTCAATGCCGTTACTGCGCACGCCAACGGCTTTATTTCCGTCAACCAAAATCTTTTCTATCGGAGATTCAAGTTTGATAACGTCGGCTAAATCATCAGCTAGTTTTTGGCATAAAGTCCCGATGCCGCCTTCGGGATAGACGTGATAGACGCTGGCTTTTTCCGGCAATTCGCGGCTGTAACCGCAGGCAACGGCGCGTCGTGTCAGACGCGAAGCAAGTTTTAACCAAAGGGTTTGGCCGATACCGCTGGAAATGCCGTCGCCCACTGCCGGGGATAAATCTTCTGCTTTCGCGCCCGACCACGCTTCCGTTAAGGGAATCGCCACTTCATTTGCCAAAGCCGCGCCGTAATTCGCGCGAAACCATTCCGCCGCCGATTCGGGCTTTTGCTTATTGCCGAATGATTTTAATTTAGTCGAAATCCCGCTCATCGTCATGCGCGGCACGCGCATTAAACCGAACGGGTGGCTATAGCTTTTGCCGCCTAGCCAGACTGTTTCTGCGTAATGTCGAATGGTGCGGCACTTGTCGGCGATGCCGACGTTTTTTGCCAAACGATTGGTAATAAAATGCGCTCCGAAGTCGTAAGTAAATCCGTCCGTATCATGAAAGCTCTGGGCAAGTCCGGCGATTTTGTTGCCCGCTTCAAAGAGAATGACGGGGATATTGTTACTTCGTAGGAAATTAGCGGCGGTCAATCCGGCTAAACCGGCTCCGAGAATGACGATGGGTTTTTGTCTGTTTGCAGGCATTTGTGTAAGTTAAAGCGGGCGTTTGAGAATGGCGTTTAATAATGCGCCGCGACCCGCAAAGTTATGTAAAATGTCAAAAAGCGTGAAAAAGGCAAGCGAAAGGGTTGATTTCAAACTGAATTGCTCAACTAACCAAACGGGAGCATTTTTGTCCGTCAGCCAATTGCGAATTGAATAAACCCAATTCACCGGACTAACTTGGGTTGTCAATGTTTCAACTTCCATTTCGCTCTGTTCTGCCAAGCGGTGAATGGTCTTTTTATTGAATAAATTCCAATGGCGCGGAAAATGGTAGCCGCCCCAGTAGCTTTTTTTAGACCAGGTAAAGTCAAGCGAATCCGTATTGTCGGTGACAATCACAATACGCCCGCCCGGACGTAAAAGCGCGCGAACGTCACGCAAAAGTTGCGGCGGATTGGCAACGTGTTCAATGGTTTGCAGCAAAATCGCCAAATGATATGATTCAGCTTGCAAAGCAAGGTTTTCGAGTAAACCGCAATGAACGGCGATACCTTTCTTTTCCGCCATTGAAGCCGCGCGCTCATCCGCGTCAACGCCTTCAAGGGTCCATGTTTTTCTGCCGAAATCGCGCAAAAGTTCGAGATGAAAACCGTCGCCGCAACCGATGTCAATGATTCGCGCGTCTTCCGGCAAATTTTTACACCAACTTAATAGACGATTGGCTTCAAGCCGTCGCCGCACTTTGAAAACAAAACCAAATTCACTTTCAGAAAACTCAAAGGCGTGGTAATTCGTTGGATAAATTCGCTCAAATTCCGTAAAAGCCGGACGCGGATTGAGATAAACCAAACCGCACGAACGGCATTGCAGCACCGTGAATTTGTCAGGACTTGTGCGATATTCAAAATCCTCGCCGGTGCCAATTATCTCGGCATTGTCCTCTTGGCACAAACAACATTGCGTTGCGGTCAATTTGAGAAGGGAATTCTTATTGGTCAGAGTTTCAGCCATCACTTTGATAACAGTGGTTATACAGGTACTATTCCGATTTTTTTCTGCGGCGTCGGTGAATGACTAAGCAGAATGCAGAAGCCCGCACGAAGTAAGGGCGGAACACATCGCACACTTGACGAAGTGCGTATTTTTGCAAGATGCTTGGTAAGACGGTTATTTTATTCGCGTTACTTAGTAACGCGAATAAAATAACTTGACCCACTAAGTATTTTTAGCCCGCTTGCCCAAACACGCGCGCCTATGTAAGAGTGCAATGTGTTCCGCCCTTACTTCGTGCGGGCTTCTGCAATGTGGGTCAACTTGTTTTTGGCCTGTTACTTAACGGCTTATTTATCGAATTTGCGGCGGTAGTCTTCGCCTTCGATGTGGACGGTTTTGCACATTTCATAGAGACGTGAACGAAGCCGGACACCGATGCGGTCTTCCAGCGTTTCGTCGCGCTCGGTTTTGCGTTTGTCGAGGTAATTCGTGGTGAAAATCGTGAGTTTCTTCTCATTGTAGCGCGTGTTGATGATGTGCATCATCGTATCGCGCACCCAATCCGTCGGCTTGGAGGCCCCGATTTCGTCTAAGACTAACACTTCTGACTCAAAGACGGGGGAGAGCACCGTCAATTCGGATGTTTTCGAGATTGGGTTATAAGAGTTTTGAATCTCTTTGAGCAGCGTGCCAAACTCATGGAACAAACAGGTTACGCCTTTTTGTTCGAGCAAAGCGCGGATAATCGCCACCGTCAGATGCGTTTTCCCCACGCCGACCGGCCCGGTAAATAAAAGTCCCCGTTCAACCGCCGGATAGGTGCGGGCCAATGTGTAGGCGAAACGGTGCGCGCTGCCCTGGCTGGCGAAGAATTTGCCTTGCGCGGGATAGTAATTTTGCAGGGAACACTCACTGTAACGCGCCGGAATCCGCGCCGCCGCCAATAACTGTTCGCGCTGCTTGTTTTTACGGCAAGGGCAGGGCCGCGCGCCTTTGCCAGGCACGGTTTCCCAGCCTGAGCCATGACAGCGCAAACAGGCTAAAGGTTCAGCCAACACGCGCCCTTCAAGCTCCGGCGTCGGTTCAGGCTTCACGCTTGGCACAGGAAAAAGATTATGCACTTTGGCGCGGTCTAAAGACATTTTCTCACTCGAAAAGACAACGAAATAGCGGAGATACAGGCGCTTCCGGCCCTCTTCTCAACGCTGGCAAGCTGCATTAAATTAGTTCAGGGGATTGCAGCAGAAACGAAAAGTTGTTTGGATAAATTCAACGCGCGGTTGCCCAAGTGTTACCGCACTTCTAAAATAGCTCATATTGTCCGTCGCTTCAAGGCTTTGAGGTTTTTTTTGAAGGCGCGATTAATTCGTTGTATGACAATGATTAGCGTGTTTCGGAGGGCTTCTGCCGCAAATTAAAACAGCATAGTTTGGCAAAGCAATCGCGGGTTGCGGGGTTCTTTGATTTTTCTGGCGGCCACATTGTCAAACAGGGGCGGGAATTGAGTGGAATGTGTTATATTACGCCACACTTAGACAGGCTTGTGCCGGAGCGCAAACTGGAAAGCGGTTTTTAGAAAGGTAGTTTTCTGTCACCTAATGAGTCTTTGGCGAGGGTTTTTAGAAAGGATTGGGTTTGCGCCTAAAGTTGAGCGTAGCCCCATCAGCGTTTTCTTATTGGACGACGATAGGCGGCGGCACGAATGGTTTCGTAAACGCTTTAAGGGCGATTACCTGGAAATCGCCGAAGACGTGCCACAGGCCGTAGAAGTTCTGCAACACGGGGTTTACGACGCTATCTTTCTCGACCACGATTTGCTGCCCGAGCATTACAAGTCCAGTGCCCGAGACGATGAGCGCACCGGTTACGCCGTAGCTAAATGGTTGGCGGAAAACCCACAGACTAACCGCGCTTCCTACATTATCGTCCACACGCGCAACGCCGACGGCGCAATCCGTATGGTGGAAATTCTGCGCGATAACGGGCGCGACGCCGAATATGTGCCGTTTCCTTTTCTGGAACACAAAATTAGCCGTTACTGGCAAAGATAGTTTGCTAACGACATCAATAATAAGTAACTGATGTTACGCAGCTATCCTGTTTTACGGCTGTGCCGCCGGAAGGCGCAACGCGCCGAGTAGTCAGTAGTCATACCATTTCCAGCAAGAAAACTATGCCTTACTGACACGCGAGACTAACGTGCGCGTTTCTGCCTTGGCGTGGGTGGCTGGGCGCGCGGCTTTAACGGGCCGACGCCTTGGGCCGCTTACGTTTTGGGTGTTTTTCGTGGTATAGAATCTCTCACGCTCCGCAAAAATCAAGCCGCCGGCGCGTCTTGGCAAGCGAGGATGGGAGAGATTCAATAATGAGATTAGTATATCGTTCGGCAGTGTTCGCTTTTTTACTATTGGCCTTATTTGCGCCCACTATCGCGCAAGCCCAACGGCGCAAAACAAAGACTCCGCGCAACTCCCCTAAAACGCAGAAAAAGACGACGGAGACGCCGCCTGTGCCGCCCGCCGGTTCGCCTTTGGATACGGTGATTGACATTGGTGGCGATTTTATCAATTCGGCGGCGCGACTTCTGGGCGGCGACCCTTACTCGGCCTTTCGCCAGAGCAAATACTCCAATGACGGATTGCTGAACGAGGCCGATGAAGCGCGTTTGGGTGTTTTTGTGGATAGGGAGGTGCGAAAGCGTTACACGCCCACGCTGAAAGGACAGCCGCGACTGGAAAAAATCGGCCAACTGCTGGTTAAAAACAGTCTGCGGCCCGACCTCAAATATCGCTTTTTTGTGATTAACAGCAAAGAAATCAACGCCCTTTCCATACCCGGTGGTTACATCTATGTCACCACCGCGCTGATGAATCTGGCGAATGATGACGAACTCGCCTCTGTCGTGGGCCACGAAATCGGCCATGTCACAGCGCGGCACGGCCTGAAAGCGGTCAAACACGCGCAGGCTTTGGGGCAAGTGGCAGAAGTCTTGAGCGAAGTAGTGGGCGTGGCGGGCAGTGACGCCAGAAGCTTTGGCGCGTTCGCCGCGCAAATCGTCGGCACCGGCGTTTTGGCTACACACGGGCGCGAAGATGAACGCGAAGCCGATTTCCTGGGGCTTAACAACATGACCCGCGCCGGTTACAAATCCGAAGCCATGATTTCCATGTTTCAAAAGTTACAAAACATGAAGGAAACTCAACCCGACATCCTCGGCGCAATCTTTAACGACCACCCCGACGTGGGCGAACGCATCAGCAATACCGCGTTTGAAATCAAGAAGATGCGCGGTGAGTGAAATGAGTGAGGGATTGTGAGACGCAGAGAGAAAAATTACTGCGTCACTGCGTCTCTTTGTCTCTGTGTCAAGACAAACAACGCGGGTATCAGCAATAACAAATTTCTGGCGGCAGTAGTCACTCCCAATTGGCTGGCGATGATGCCGCCGAAACAACCGCATTCCAACGCTTCGCCCTTCAACACATAGACGTAATAGAGCGCGTAACCCGCGAAACCCAACAGTAACAAGCTGGCCCAGGCCGCGCCGAGGCGTTGCGCGCGCGGGATGATAAGCAAAATCGCCGCCAGTAATTCCACCGCGATGACCGCGATAAAAACCGGCCACACCCACTTTAGTCCCACCAAAGAAGGCAAGTTGGCAAGCAAACCATTAACCGGATCCTTGACGGTGTATAGCTTCGCGCCAACGGCGAATAAGAACAAAGCCGCTAACCCAAAGCGGCTGAGGTAATAAAGGATTTTTAGAAGAACAGGCATTTCACTTGAGCGTTTCGGCATCAATATAAAAATTACGGTTCACGACGACAGTTTGAATCTCTTCGGGGAGCGTTAAAGTCTGAAGTGTTTCGTTGGGCGTTAGCGTGATTTCTTTACCGTTAATATTTAAGCGAAGCGGCATGGCGAAGCCCGGCACGACGCGGTCGTATTTGAACGATAATTTGTTGCCGTCGGTTTTGTATTGCAGAAGCGGGATTTTCGTGGTTCGCAGGTATTGGTCAAAGACTTTGCTTAAATCAATTCCGGCGCGTTTGCTGAGATAAGATTCAATCTGTCCCGTCGTCACGGTTTGATGCCAAAAGTCCGCGTTGAGTCCGTGCAGAATGTCGCGCCATTTTTTATCGTCGTTGATGATGTGGCGGATAGTGTGGAGCAAGTTGCCGCCTTTGCTATACATATCGCCCGAACCTTCGCGGTTCGAGTTGTAAGTGCCGATGATGGGGCTGTCGTTGCGGATGTTCTTGCGGCTGCCGATGACGTAGTCTTCGGCGTCCTTTTTGCCGAAATGATACTCAACAAAGAGGTTTTCCGAATAGTTGGTAAAGCCTTCGTGAACCCACATATCGGCGGCGTCTTTCATCGAGATGTTGTTGCCAAACCACTCGTGGCCCGATTCGTGGACGATGATGAAGTCGAATTTGAAGCCGATGCCGGTAAAACTCACGTCGCGCCCGCGATAGCCGTTGCGATACCAATTGCCGTAAGTGACGGAACTTTGGTGTTCCATGCCGGGGTAGGAAACCGCCACGAGTTTGTAACCGTCTTCGTAAAACGGGTATTTCCCGAACCAATACTCAAAGGCTTGCAGCATTCGCGGGACTTCCTTGAATTGCTTGACGGCGGCCTCTTTTTGGTGCGCCAAAACCCAATAGTTTATGTCCAACGCGCCGCCCAACCCCTGATACTTTTCCGCCCAATTCACATAGTTGCCGATGTTGACGTTGACCCCGTAATTGTTGATGGGATTGACCACTTCCCAATGAAAAGTCTTTGTTTTGGCTGTGACATCGGCGTCTGTCTTTTTCAAACGACCATTGGAAACGGCGACCAGATTTTCCGGCACGGTGACGCTGATTTGCATTCCGCGATTCGGTTCATCCGCGCCATGATCTTTATTGGGCCACCAGATACTCGCGCCAATGCCCTGACAAGTGGTGTTGATGTAATACTCGCCCAAATCGTCGTGGCCCCAAGTGATGCCGCCTTGCCAGGGCGGATTTTTGCTTTCAACGGGCCGGCCTTCGTAAAACACTTCGATTTTATCTTCGCCGCCGGCGGGAATGTCTTTTTCAAAGGACACCCGATAAGCGTTGCCTTCGCGCTCAAATTGGAGTTGCGCAGTGCCATGAATGACTTTGGTAATGGCTAACGGCGGCTGCAAATCAAGCTGCATCTTACGGCCCGGTTGCAGAGTTTTGAAGGTTATCGTGTTTGAGCCTTTGATGGTCTTAGTGTCGGGCAAAAACTGTACCGCCAGGTGATAATGCAGCACGTCCCACCACTCGCGCTCCAGGGTGACCGCGCCGCGCAGCGTCTCCTGGCGCGTGATTTCCTGGGCATAAACAAAAAATGGCAACTGTAAAAACACTACAATCGCCAAGCAGATTTTTAACTTAGGCATAATCTCTCACCTCTCAACCAAGCACCGATTCAGATACCGGAAAATGCGCGTTGCGGTAAATCTCAGCCAGCGTCATAGTTAGCCCCACTGCGGCCAGCGTTAAGAGTTCTTCCGGTTGGGTGAAAATCAGGAGTTGCCAGATGTCGCCCTCTTGCCGGCGAAAGAGTTCCACGCGCATTTCGTTTTGCCAGACGACGAGATATTCGTGGAGCGTCGGAATATAGCGGTATTCACGCAGTTTCTCGCGGCGGTCAGTAGTGGCGGTGGAATCGGAAAGAACCTCGACAATCAGGCGCGGCTCAAGAATCTCCAAATCATCATCATCCAACTGTTCGCAAGTCACAACTACATCGGGGTAATAATAGAGCGTCGGACTGACGCGGACTTTAGTGTCAAAGATAAATGCTTCGCACTCGCTGTTTTCCAAGTGTCGTTCCAGGCGCGAATAGATATTTTTCCCCAACCGGCTGTGGCGCACCGTGCCGCCGGCCATCGCGTGAACCACGCCGTCAATGTATTCATGGCGCACGGGGCTGATTTTCTCGCCCGCCAAATAATCTTCGACGCTGATGTGAAAGTATTGCTCTGGAAGGCTCATCGTTTATTACCTTTACGAACCGCGATAATCTTGCCTGCCGTCTATCCCTGCTGACTGCAACTAGCCCGCCGCCGCGACGACCTTTTCGGCGGCGTCTTTCATGCCTTTGGCGACGGTGAAGTTCATGCCGGATTCGGCGATGACGCGCTGGCCTTCTTCGACGTTGGTTCCTTCCAGGCGCACCACGACGGGAATCTCAATGCCCAAATTCCGGGCCGCGCCCACCACTCCACGCGCCACCATGTCGCAGCGCACGATGCCGCCGAAGATGTTGATTAACACGGCTTTGACGTTGGGGTCGGCGAGCAGAATCTTGAACGCCGCTTCCACGCGCTCTTGCGACGCGCCGCCGCCTACGTCCAAAAAATTGGCGGGTTCGCCGCCGGCCAGTTTGATGATGTCCATTGTCGCCATCGCCAGGCCCGCGCCGTTGACCATACAGGCGATATTGCCGTCGAGTTTGATGTAGTTCAAATCGTGGTTTGAGGCTTCGATTTCGAGTGGTTCTTCCTCGTTCAAATCGCGCAAGGCGGCGTAGTCTTTATGGCGAAACATGGCGTTGTCGTCAAAATTTACTTTGGCGTCGAGGGCGACAAGCCGCCCGTCTTTGGTCAGCAAAAAAGGGTTGATTTCGAGCAGGGAAGCGTCGGTTTTGTCGTAAGCCTCGTAGAGCGCGAGGATGAACTTTGTCGCCTGACCAATAAGTTCGGCGGGCAAGCCGAGTTTGAAGGCCAGATTCCGCGCCTGAAACGGGCGCATCCCAACGGCGGGGTCAATCGTCTCTTTGAAGATTTGCTCCGGCGTGTGCGCGGCGACTTCTTCGATGTCCATGCCGCCGGCTTGCGAGGCCATAAAAGTATTACGGCCCGTCTGCCGGTCAAGGGTGATGCCGAGGTAAAACTCCTTGTCAATCGGCAAGCCTTCTTCGACGAAAATGGTTTTGACTTCGCGTCCTTCGGGGCCGGTCTGGTGCGTGACGAGGTTCATGCCGAGAATTTGTTCGGCCAGCGTGCGGGCTTCCGCCGGACTCTTGGCGAGTTTGACGCCGCCGCCTTTGCCGCGCCCGCCGGCGTGGATTTGCGCTTTGACGACGGTGATTGGCGTGCCGAGTTCCGTTGCGGCAGCTTCCGCTTCTGCGGGCGTGCGCGCCACGATGCCGCGCGGCACCGCGACGCCGTAAGTTTTCAGTATCTCTTTGCCTTGATATTCGTGAATTTTCATAGCTTTAACTGGAAATTAAGATGGTCGAGCGAAAACGGCAGTGTAGCCGCCGGTACGAAGATGTGCAAGCAGATTAGAGCGGGTCGGCGCGTTGGCGATACCAAATTTCGATTTCGGCGATGCCCCAATGGTCGGCTTCCACTGCGAGAACCATTGCAACCGTTTGCTCAAGGGTTGTTTGCCAGTTCCAACCGTTGCGGTAAAGAAAGCTGTCGGTAAGGATGGTAGCGGTTCTTTTGTTGCCGCCAATCCAAGGGTGGTTTTTGATAAGTCCAAAGCAGAGAGTGGCAGCCTGGCGAATAATGTCCGCGCCTTCGTAAGCCGCCGCTTGGCGCGGACGGGCCAACGCTGATTCAACCAAGTCGCGGGCAAAGACTCCGAAGCGTTCTTCGCCGGCCCGTCGCATCAGCATGACGTGGAGTGTGACGGCTTCCGTGTAATCAAGGTAATTAGTCGCCAAGCCGTTGCAACTCCGTCAGCGTAGCCTGATGTTTGTTCCATAATCGCGCAAACTCGGTTTCGATCTCAGGCGTTGGCGGGGGCAAGATTTCCGTCGCCAAAGTTCCTTCCTTGGCATACAGTAGAACGATAGATTTAGGCTCTACCGCCAGTGTCTCCGCTATCTCCGGCGGGAGGTCTATAACCCATCCCAACTCTGTCTTGCGCGGCGTGGTAATTCGTGACATGGCTAATTTTTCCGATAGGGTTCCAACTGTTTCTTCCAATAAGTGGAAAATTTGCGGTATTCGTCGCCGCAACGGACGGCGCGGGATTCGGGCAGCGTGCCTTTATCCACCTTGTCCTGATACTTCTCCGGGCTGTGGCCGTAAAGCCAGCAGATGATGTTATAGAAACGTTGCGGGCCGAGCGAGTGTTCGTCGTAATAAGGCAAATCCTCGCCTTTGGCAGCACTTTTGGACTCTGCCAGAAAAGCGTTCGCGCCGGCCATGGCCGCGTCTTCGTCGCCCAATTCTTCGACTGTGACATATGTTGCCAGTTGGTCAACGGCGTCCTCTTCTTTGCCGGTCAAGCCTAAATCATAGATGTCAATCAGCCCGTGTCCGAGTTCGTGGAAAAAGACGAAGGTGATGGCGTTTTGCATTTCTTTGTTAGCCTCATCCGCCGACAAACCCTGACTGCGGAAAAGTTGGTGAAAGTGGGCCATCAATTCATAACAAATGGTCAGAGTTTTAGTTGCCGGTTGGTAATAAGCGTTGATTTGCCCGCAATCTTTGGTGGTTAGCGTCACGTCTTGGGGCAGCGCGAGGGCGTCGTTCAGACGGCTGGCAGCGTCTTCCAAGACGCGCTCACGACGAAAACTCTCATCCAATTTAACAAATAAAGGGTTTTTCACAGGTTCGTAAGAGACTACGAAATCGCCGTCGTCATCAATTGTGGCGTTGCCTTTGCGCGAGTTGCGCCCATTGTCATTTTTGTTGTCGTTCTTGTTATCGTTGTCGTTGCTGTTATTGCTATTGTTACTGTTGTTATCATTGGTGGTTTTCGCCAATTCGCCGCACTTACAAGCGAGCGCGAATAACAGAAACAGCGATAGAACGAACGTAAAACGGGTTTTCGTGGTTTCGGAACGCGCAACGCGGCGCAAAATGGTGGCAATGTGCATGGACTCTCCTCTTTACTCAAGGCAGAAACGCGCACGTCAGTAAGCGTGCTCTTTACTAAGGCAGAAACGCGCACGTCAGTAAGCGTGCTCTTGTTTTACGAAGGCGACAAAATTCACAAAGCGGCGAGGGTTTAGCAAAGGCACGGCCCGCCGTCGGACATTATAAGCGCGGGCTGCCGATAAGCCAAAGGGAACAATACTTATACGTTTGACAAAGCGAAACGGACGCTCTGCCCGCAGGAAAGAAAAAGCGAGGTTTCACTAACGGAAACCTCGCTTTTATCGGGATGACTGGATTCGAACCAGCGGCCTCACCCACCCCAAGGGTGCGCGCTACCAGACTGCGCCACATCCCGTCGCAGCATTGATTAGTATCTTCAACCGCGCCGATTTGTCAACTCCGACGCGGCGCAACGCCCGGCAAAAAGGGCAGACGGTTAAATCTGCCCTTTCCTTACTTTAGCTTACAAACCCTTTAGCGGCGGCGCGCGGGTTGTGTTTCCGGCAAATCCTGATCCAATAGCACAAGTAAATCCTGCAACTGTTTGGCGATTTCGCGGATAGCGCGCACTTGCGGTTCGCTAAACGAGGACGAATTGAAATCCATCTCGTCCAGGTTGTGCAAATTCAACGAGGGGACTTCCACCGGCACGGGCCTGGGCGCGTCGTTCGGTGTGACGACGCGGAATTTACTGGCCCCGCGCATATCGGTTTGCAGTTTTTTCTTCGCGCCGGCGATGGTGTATTGCTCATCGTAGAGCAGTTCTTTGATACGCACTACCATTTCCACGTCGCGTTTGCGGTAAGTGCGCTGGCCGGCGGGGTTTTTTTGCGGCGCGAGCATGGGAAATTCCGATTCCCAATAACGCAAGACGTGGGCTTGGATGCCGACTAAATCACAGACTTCGCCGATTTTGAAAAATAGTTTTTCAGGAATCGCATAAGCGGGGCTACCCATAGCTGAATTTCCTCGATTGAATTGCTAAAATTTACCAGGATGTTACGGCTGCAAAATACTTAAAGCCAATCCTTCAGTAGAACCTCATTCGCTATGTTACCCGCAAAGAGCTAAGTAAGTCAACCAAATTATTTAGCTACTTACATCGAAACTTTACCTGTGACACCCGACGCGCACATAATCCGGTAGCATAACTATTCTGTGCTACGACATCTTGTGCGCGTGGGTGGCTAAAATTTTCTCGCGGGGGTGGCTCTTTCGCGCCCTTTTTATGTTATTATCGGCGGCATGATTCGTAGCGCATTGTTTTGTTTAGGTGGAATTATCTTTGGTTGCCTGGCCGGTTTTTTTATTGCCAATAACAGCGCGCCGGTGACGGCAAACGCTCCGGCGCGTCCGGCGGCAACTAACGCGGAAGGCCCGGCGGGGCCTTTGTCGCCGGAGCAATTGTCCGGCGAATTGCCGCCCAACCACCCGCCGCCGGACACTAAACCCGGCCCCAACGACGTGAGCGACGGCGCGGCCACTTCGCCCAAAATTCAAGAGGCGATGAACCAGGCCGACACCAAACCCAAAGATTTCGAGGCGCAATTAAAGGCCGCCGTCGCGTTTTACCAAAATAACGGGCTCGCCAAAGCCGAAGTCTATCTGCAACGCGCCCTGGCCCTTAAACCCAACGACCCCGACGCGCTGACCGGCCTGGCCAACACCAAATACGACCAGGGCGATTACGCCTCGGCCCAAGCCGCTTACGACAAAGTCCTGGCGCAACGCAAAGACCCCGACATCTACACCGACCTCGGCAACACCTTTTTTAAACGCAACGATTACGAACGCGCCATCGCCGCTTACCGTCAAGCCCTCGCGCTTGACCCCAAACACGAAAAAGCCTGGCAAAACATCGCCGCCGCCGCCGCGCAAAAAGGCGACAAAGCCACGATACGCGAAGCCATTGACAAACTCGCCGCGCTCAACCCCAATAATCCGGCTTTGCCGTCCTTGCGCGAGAGTCTGAAATAAGCGGCATAGTCAACCAATGAAACAACTTGTACTCACCATCGCGCTGCTGCTTTTTATCTTTTCGCCATCGGCGCGGGCGCAAACGCCGTCGCCAAAGCAGACCGTTGAGCAACTTGCCCAAGTGGTGTCGGATGCCTACGCCGCGAAAGCGTTAGGCCGGCTTGACGCGGGGCGTCCATACATCGGGAAGGTGACGATTGTGATTGAGCATTCCCTGGCGGATGATGACGCGAAAGACAGGTTTCAGCGCAAAGCCTTTAAGACTCTCGCGCAAGGCGAACGCTGGTTGCGCAGCCGCGAGACGGCTGACGGTTTTCCCGCCCGCGTGGGCCGCCTGCCGGGTAACTGCAAGAAAGGCGCGTGCCGTTACGATTTCGGCGCGGGGCTGCTGCACAACCATTTATACCTGCAAAAAATCACTTACGGTTACAACCACGGACGGCCCTACATCAAGACGATATTTTTGCTTGACGGCGATTAACTCGGCTCTCAATGCGAAGCGCGATATTTGTGTGCTATCAAGATTGCATCGGCATAAGACCAGATATGGAGTATTATCCCGAATGGTTCGGGATAATTAGTAGCTCATGTTACGCAGAATGTTTTGTCGCCAACGGCGACCAACATAATAGCGTAGGGTGAGTGGAGGCTTTAGCCGTAACGTAACCCTACGTTAGTGAGAAACCGTAACCCCGTCGCTGTAGGCGACGAACACCACCACAAACACCAAGA
Source organism: Acidobacteriota bacterium (assembly GCA_043769325.1). Lineage (GTDB taxonomy): Bacteria > Acidobacteriota > Blastocatellia > Pyrinomonadales > Pyrinomonadaceae > JAYVJN01. The sequence continues at coordinate 639 of JAYVJN010000322.1, read as the reverse complement.
AATTAGCCTTCCAACGCTCTTGTTCGTCACCTTCGGCGACGTGATGCTCTTGTTACTTGTCGTAGGGTTGCGCTCACTCTCGTTCGCTTACCCTACGCTATATTGTCCCTCGCCATTGGCGAGAAAACTTGTCATGTGCGTAACATGAGTTAGTAGTTGTGCGGCTTCGCGTGTTGTTTCTCGACGATGAAAAGAATAGCAAAACTTGATACGAGCGTAGCAAAGCGTTGGAAGAAGTTGGGCGACGCTGGCGAAGAGCTTGCCGAACCGCTTCTTGCAAAGAATGGTTTTAGTAACATTCGAAATCTAAATCACGAGCAAATGAATTTTGCTTATGCTGACTTTTATGCCGAACGAAACGGCGAGAGGTATGTTATTAGCGTTAAAGCCCGGAACAAATACGAGTTTCGTCGTGACGGGACGAAGAAAATAAATTCACGCTACAAACTCGGCTCAAAATGCTATGAACACGCGGCTGTGGCGGAGGAAAAATTTGAGGCGAGAGCTGCTTGGCTAACAATTGCCTTAGATGCTGAAACGGGGTGTAATCAAAAGTGAAGCGGGCCGGTATGCGGCTGCGCCGCTCCGATGTGCGGCGATGGCTATGCCTCGCCGTGAAAATAGCTCCAGGAGGCTATG
>JAYVJN010000321.1:0-7665 GCA_043769325.1 Acidobacteriota bacterium | reverse complement strand
CTACTGGCGAAGCGCGAAGGTCTCGTCAGTGGCGCAGACCGCGACGGCGGCGGCGGTTCGCGCCTGTGTTAGCGCAACGCGGCTTCTTACTGCCTGCTGTCGCGTTGCGGCCTTAGATTTTGCCGTTTCCCGGCGCGAACTGCGGAGCGGTCAAATAAACTGCGTTTCGACAGAGAGAGTTCGCGGCCACAGCCATTGAAAAAGGGTCAACGCTGCTATGATGCTTCATAACAAAGAAGGTTGCCAGGTTTTTTACCTAGGGCTTATTCAAAGTAAGGTTAGAACATCGCTTGTTATCACTTATCAACTATCACTTATCAACTATTACGGTCACAACGCCGGTGTAGCCATAATAGATGATAATTGATAGTTGATAAGTGATAATCACAGCCGGCGTTAGGTTGAGGTAAATTTCTCAAGCGAGACGGCCTGTTGTTATTTTCCTACTTTGAATAAGCCCTAGTTTTTTACCGCCAACATATCGCCTCCGCTACGTTTTACCGCCAACATCCGTTATTATCGGTTCTGCTTTAACCCCGACTTGAAATTATTTATGGAGTCTTTGTCTATGCTTTTCCGTCAATCATATCGCCGCTTCATGTTATCGGCAACTTTATTCACAATGTTGCTTTCTGCGGCAACAATTATCGCCCAACCGCCGGACAGCTTTGACGGCAAAATTGCCGGCGCGAGTAAGATTGACGGTTATCTGCCGCTTTACTGGGACGCTAAGACGGGCAAAATGTGGCTGGAAATTTCGCGTTTCAACCAGGAGTTTCTCTACCAGGTTTCGCTGCCGGCGGGCGTCGGCTCAAACCCTATCGGTTTGGACAGAGGCCAACTTGGGCGCACATTCGTCGTTTCCTTCGAGCGTATGGGCCCGAAAATCTTATTGACGCAACCCAATTACCGCTACCGCGCCTTGAGCAGTGACGAAGCCGAACGCCGCGCCGTCGCGGATTCGTTTGCGCGTTCGGTGCTATGGGGCTTTAAGGTCGAAGCCGAAAAAGACGGGCGCGTATTGGTGGACGCCACGCAGTTTTTGTTGCGTGACGCGCACGGCGTAGCCGAACGTCTGCGCCAGGCGCGGCAAGGCAATTACCGCCCCGACGAATCGCGCAGCGCGTTCTATCTGCCGCGCACCAAAGGGTTTCCCCTCAATACCGAAGTTGAAACTATCGTCACCTTTAACGGCGAAGAACCGGGCCGGCTGATTACTTCCGTCACGCCGACGGCTAATTCTCTTACGGTGCGCGAACATCATTCGTTCGTCGAACTACCCGCAGACGGGTATCAGCCGCGCAAATTCGACCCGCGCGCCGGTTCGTTTGGCATCACGTTTTATGATTACGCCTCGCCGTTTACCGAAGTCTTGGAAAAGCGTTGGATTGAGCGTCACCGCTTGCAGAAAAAAGACCCGACAGCGGCGCTTTCCGAACCCGTCAAACCAATTATTTATTACGTTGACAACGGCGCGCCCGAACCGATTCGCAGCGCGTTAGTCGGAGGCGCGTCTTGGTGGAATGAGGCTTTTGCGGCTGCCGGTTACAAAAACGCCTTTCAAGTCAAGGTGTTACCCGCCGACGCCGACCCGATGGATATTCGCTACAACATGATAAATTGGGTGCATCGTTCCACACGGGGCTGGTCTTACGGTTCAACCGTAAGCGACCCGCGCACCGGTGAAATCATTAAGGGCAATGTCTCGCTTGGTTCGCTGCGCATTCGCCAGGATTTTACGTTGGGCACGGGTCTGATTCCACCGTATCTCGCAAGTGCGCAAGGCATGAACGACCCTAACGACGCCTGTCTGTTTGCCGACGCGCCGGAAGTTGATTATTTGGACGCCGCCACCGATTCAGCCGCCATGTCTTTGGCGCGGATTCGCCAACTCGCCGCGCACGAAGTCGGCCACACGCTCGGCTTCGCGCATAATTTCGCGGCAAGTTCCTACAATCGCGCTTCGGTCATGGACTACCCGGCCCCGCTCGTCGAAATCAAAGACGGAAAACTTGATTTGTCCAACGCATACAGCGTCGGCATCGGCGCGTTCGATAAATTCGCCGTCAAATACGCTTACGCTGAAGTTCCCGCCAATGAAGACGCCGCGCTTGAGCAAATTGTCGCAAACGGCGTGGCCGACGGAATGCTCATGATTGCCGATGAGGACGCGCGCGGCATTGACACGGCCCACCCGCTTGCCAGCATTTGGGACAACGGTTCAGATGCCGTCGCCACGCTACGCCACGAAATGGCGGTGCGACGCATCGGGCTTAACAACTTTGGCCTCAACAGCGTTCCCGACGGCACGCCGCTGGCCGAACTCGAAGCCAAACTCGTGCCGCTTTATTTGCATCATCGCTTTCAAATGGCTGCCGCATTGAAGTCCGTCGGCGGGCTTTATTTCACTTACGCGCTCAAGACTAAAAACGGCGTCAATCCGGCCCGTTACCGCGAAATCGTCGCGCCGGAACGCCAACGCGAGGCCCTCAATGCTGTCCTTGACACGCTCAAACCCGAAGAACTGGCCCTCTCGCCGCGCCTCGTCGCGCTCATACCGCCCCACGCCACCGGCTATGACGACGGCATCAGCGAATACTTCGCGGGCCGCACCGCCCCCGCGTTAGACGTTATCGGCCTCGCCACCATCGCCGCCGACATGACGCTGGCTGGCTTGCTCGAACCGCGCCGCGCGGCCCGCATGATTGCTTTTCACGCCGAAAACGGCAGCCCGCATTTCCGCGAGACGACGGACGCGCTCATCACCCGCGTCTTCAAAACCGCGCCCGCAAAAATGCCTTATCATCTGGCGATACTCAAAGCTGAACAACGCCTTTTGGTTAATCGCTTGATGGATTTAGCCGCCCGCAACGACGCCGCGTCACAAGTCCGCGCCGTCGCCAACGAAGCCTTGCATGGTCTCAACGAAATGCTGAAGGCCCGTTTAACCCGCGCCGCCGATGCCCATGACCGCCTTCTGCAACACGACATCGAACGCTTTCTCACGCGCCCCGACGCCCCGCGCACGCAAACGCCCGCGCTGCCCACCCCGCCAGGCGAACCCATCGGGCAGCCATAAGCAGGTAGTCAAACGTCGCAGGTCGCAACCTGTGTATCTAGCGGGCAATGTTGTGGTTAGGTAAGTCGCCGGAGTTTCGTAAAACCTGATTATATCTTCTTACCTGCTTAGAAATGAAAAAGCGCGTAACTTTTCAGTTACGCGCTTTTTACTTAGTGTTGTTATTAGCTTACGGAGCCGGTACGCAAGGGGTTTCGCTTTCGGTAATCGAGGCGCTACCAAAATTGGCGTTCAGACTGGGGTTGGTGCGCGAAATGGTTACATCTAACCAATAAACGTAATTGCCGAAATCCAGTTTGTTAGGCACTGAAAGGCAGACCGTGCCGGCAGCGGTGCGGAAAATTTGCGCCGGCACAGCGGGCAGAGTATTGCTGTCAAATGCAACCAACGCTTCGCCGCCGCCAGAGCCGGTTTGCACGCCGGCGCGGGCCAGTATCGCTATCACGCGGGCGTTATTGGCCGGGCCGTCGTCGTCGCGGAAACGAATTCTGATAGAGTAATTGTTGGTGGTTGGCGGCAAGGTGCGTAAAGCGTCTTTGACCGCAGTAATATTGTAACGAGCGGTGATAACGCCTGTGGTGGTTGGCGCCGTATTTCTGAAACCGAGTTCAAAGTTACGGAAATCGGCCAACCCGATTGAGCTTTCGTCCAATTGGCCGGTAGAACCGGTAATCGTGATAAAACCGTCGTCGGGAATAACCTGCGGGGCATTGCTGCCCGCTTTGCCGTCGCCGGCAATGTAACCGCCGGAAGGACGGCCTACGCTAGTGTCAACGGCTGCCGTGATACCGCCGGTGCCTTCTACAACCACCGCGCCAGCTTCGCCGCTGTTGGTGGCAGTGCCAAAAGGCACACCGTTTTTTGTGTTTCTCGCGTTGTCTTCGGCTTGTTGCGCGGCTTCTTTGGCAGATTGCGTGGCCGGAGCCGGTGGCGTTGTTCCACCTTTACCAGGTTGAGAACCGCCGCCTTTTTGCGCCAGGCCGGAGATTTGACTCACGCCGAGGCTGCCCGCCAGCAAAGCCAAGGCTGCCAGCGAGATGCGGATTTTGCCCGCTTTGTTTCCCAAGTTCAACATCTCTAATCTCCTTGTGTAGTGAACACAGCTTCAAAGGTCATAATAAACGCCACGCAACGGCGCGCGTTTGACGCATTTGCATTCAGTGAAACTGATGCACGAAATTTAGATAAGACCTAAAACCCTTTGTTTGTTTGGACGAGGGCGACGAAAAAGACGAAGGAAACGAATAGCTTTGGAATGTCTCCGACCAGGGGCTTTGCGCCCGTAAATGTCCCGCCGCTCCTCAGAATAAAAAAGAGGGTACACAGTCTATAACTCCGACAGCCGCTTGCTGTCAAGGATTTTTCATCAGTACAGACATCTCATTTTACACAGAAATCCAGAAAAGTACACACCACAAACAAGTTAAGCGTAATTTCAGCGAAATCATTTTTTACGCGAAATTTCAGGAACCTTTCCGCGCCGCCGGTGTCTAACACATTTTAAGCAGGTGGTTCCAAGTTCCAGGTTCCAAGTTCCAAGTTCAACGCTTACGCGGCAATAGCTTTGAGAGTGCACTAAACCGGAGTATTTTTGCTCACCTGCTTACGAAACTCAAGGTGACTTTAGTGTCCGCGACGTAACCCCTAACCATTAAGTTCGTCACAAAAAAGGAGACCGAAAAGATGCGAAAGATAGTATTTTTGTTCAGTTTGCTGGTATTTGCCGGCAATTTACGGGCGCAAAACGCGCAACCGATGAAGCCGATAAGCGGCGGCATTTTGAATGGCAAGGCTATTTCCCTGCCGAAACCGGAATATCCGGCAATCGCCAGGGCTGCTGAGGCTTCCGGCGCGGTTCATGTGCAAATCACGGTTGACGAAGCCGGCGAGGTAATTTCGGCCCGCGCGGTGAGCGGTCATCCTTTATTGCAAGCAGCGGCGGTGGCAGCCGCCCAACAAGCCAAGTTTGCGCCCACTAAACTAAGCGGGCAGCCGGTAAAAATCACCGGCGTCATTGTCTATAACTTTGTGGCAGTGACGACCCCGGACGCTGATGCGGCGGCGAGCGAGGCCGGCATTATTAGTGGCGGAATGCTCAATGGCAAAGCGGTTACTTTGGCGAAACCCGAATATCCCGCCGCCGCCAGAGAAGCCGGCGTGGGTGGTGCGGTTAAAATCAAAGTGGTTATTGACGAGGAAGGCAAGGTCGTCTCGGCGGTTGCTGTTAGCGGCGAGGATTTGCTACACGCGGTTTGTGTCGAAGCTGCGTTCGCCTCCTCATTTAGCCCGACGCTTTTGCGCGGAGAGCCGGTAAAGGTTAGCGGCTATATTATTTACAATTTTGCGCCCACGCCAAAACGGTAAGGACTTACGCAAAAATGTACCGTAGGCTGTCTAGCCTGCGGCGGTGTCACGCCGGATGTCGCTGGAAAAGTAACTTGAGCCGTCGCCTGACGCGGTTAGCGGCCTCTTTGCCACGCCGCGACAGGCTAGACAGCCTATCGTACAATGTTTTGTAAGCGGCCTCTACTGTAAGCCAACTTGGGAAGGGGCGGCGCGGAGAAAGTTTTCCGCGCCCCTTCTCATGTTAACGCATAATTTCGTTGACCAAAGCGGTTAAAGCGTTGTTTTGCAAGACCTTATTATTTGGCAATTCGCCATGTTCGCTGCACGCAAAGACCGCGTAGTTGATGGGCAAAGGCGTGGCGACGAGCGCGCTGCGTCGCATTCCCAAAAGGTCTTCGCCGAGTAATGAACGGCGCGAGACGCGGCCATCGCCAGGCGCGAACATGGCATTATCCACTTCTTTGCCAGGGATTTTACGGCCCGCCGAAGTCTTGATTTCCTGCGAACGGGTGAGAGTCGTCCACTTCGCTTTTTTCTCGTCAAACAACAAGACCGGCGCGACGAGAGTTTCCAGGCAATCCCCGCCGTAAACGTAGAGCGGGACACGGGCATCGTTGGGCGCGGGCGCGTCGAGGGCTTCGTGGAAACGCTTGGCGCGGCGCAGCGCGAGAGCGAGAAAGGCGTCCAATTCTTCCGGTTTGCCTTGTGGACAAGGGGCGCAATCGCCTTCGATTTTACCGGCGAGATAATTGGCGCGGTATTTTTCATCGCCCGCCGGCGTCCAACCGTATTTGCGCCAGACTTCCGGGTTATAGAGGTCAATTTCTATCGGTTGCAGATTCTCGTCCAAAAAGCTAACGGACGAACTGTGCGGCAGCAATTGGTAAAGCGAGGGAATTGTCAGGCCGTCCTCCCGCGTCATTTTACTTGTCACCGAACTGACCAATTTCCCAAAACCATCGTCAGAGAAATAGCCCTTGAGCATGACGCGCAGAATTGCCGCCGAGCCTTGATTGGGCGTCCCGAACATGAAGATTTTGTTGATATAGGTTGCGCCGGCCCCGTTGGGCGGAGGCAACTTACCCGCGTCCGGCAGGTCGGCGTCGCCGTAACGCGCGGCGTAACGCGCGATAAGCCCGCCCATTGAGTGCGCGACGATGTTGAAACGCAAATCGGGCCGGTTCAGTTTGGCCTTGAGAGTGGCGATTTTCTGCACTAAAAGCTGCGCGGTTTCCACGTTATCGCGCCGCCAATCGTAAGGGAAGACGTAGAAAGTGTCACGAAAACCGTCCGGCCCCGGGGTTTCCCAATTGCCTTCGCGGAAGCCTCCGTATTTTTGCAAAGCAACCAGTAAGTCTTGATAGACTTTGATTTCCGGCACGAGAAAAGGTGTTTTAATCGTCCCCAAGACCTGGCGGGCAACCAATCCATCACGGCTATCGCGCAGACGCGGCGTGATAGGCAAGGTCAAACCGTCAGTCACCGAACGCCGCAACGAAGGCCAGACGACCTCGCCCGTCGTCGGGTTGACCAATTCCGAACCGAGAATGCCCGGTATCACGATAAGCGGACGCTTGCCGGTGATAGTGCGCGACTCTGCGAAAATGCGGTCAAGGTCTTGCGCGAACGTAAGATATGGCGCACAGAGCGACAGCAAAATGACACAGAATAGTTTTGTTACGGTTGATTTATCCAACATATTTTTAGAGCAAAATGTAGTAAACGACGGCCCAAAAGTGGCAGATGCTACCCGCCATCACAAAGACGTGCCAGACGGCATGATTATAACGCCAGAATTTGCCGCCGTAGAAAATAATCCCCAAAGTATAAGCCAGCCCGCCGGCGATAATCCACATCAATCCGGTAACGGGAAACATTGCCGCCAAAGGCTTTATCAGCAAGATGCCGCCCCAACCCAGAGCCGCGTAACTTACCACCGTGAGAATGCGAAAGTGCGCACCCAAGACGGCCCGCACAAAAATTCCCGTCAAGGCCACGCCCCACACCAAGAAAAAGACGTACCAACCGATGCCGGCGCGCAAGGGGCCGAGCACAAAGGGCGTGTAACTGCCGGCTATCAACAGATAAATGCCGCAGTGGTCGGCTACGCGCAACAGATTTTTGGCGCGCGGGCCTCGCGCGGCGTGGTAAAAGGTCGAAGCCGCGTAGAGCAACACGAGCGACGCGCCGTAAATACTGCAACTCAGTTTGTGCCAATAGTTGCCGGTGCGCCAGGCCAA
>JAYVJN010000320.1:0-7967 GCA_043769325.1 Acidobacteriota bacterium | reverse complement strand
TTTATTCATTTTACCTTATACATTTTCTCTGTTATTTTCCTTTCTGCGTGAAGAAAGCGTCGGGCCGGCCAGGGTCAAGAATGGCGAAGCAAGCCTTCTCCTGTCCCGCCCGACGCGAATTATTTGCTAAACTTAACCGCTCGCGCAACCGTATAGTTTACGCATGAGAGGTCGCGCGGATGTCCTTATTTGAAGCCCTGAGATTGGCGGTGGACGCCATTTGGTCGCATAAATTACGTTCCTTTTTGACGCTCTTGGGCGTCATCTTCGGCGTGGCGACGGTGATTGTCGTAGTTTCTCTGGTCGAAGGCTTTAACAAATATGTTGACGAGAAAATCGCTAACATCGGGACGAACGCTTTTAGTTTGCAACGCTACGCCATCGAAGATTTTTCCAGTGTCGAAAACTTGGAAAAAGCGCGGCGGCGTAACAAAGATGTGACGTTGGACGACTTGGCAGCCTTGCGTGAACGCGGCGCGCCCATCGGCGCAGTAGGCGCGAAAGCCGACACTGTATCCGAGGTAAAATTTGCGGATAAACGGCTTAACGGCGTGGCGGTGAAGGCCGACACCTACAACATGACCGACATCGAAAAAACTGATATTGAGTTGGGCCGCTCTTTCAACAAAACTGAAGAAGAAAACAACCGCGCCGTCTGTTACATCGGCGCGGAGGTGGCGGAGCAGCTTTTCGAGAACAAAAATCCACTCGGCCAGACTATTAAAATTGACAATCGCCCGTTTGAAGTGGTCGGCGTGGCGAAAGCCTTGGGTTCGGTTTTTGGACAGCCGCGTGACAAATTCGTGGCTGTGCCGCTTACTACATTTTTGGGCATTTACGGCACGCGGCGTTCGCTGTCGGTTATCGTTACTTCAACTAACGCACAGGGTTACGACGATGCGGTGGAAGAAGCCCGCACCGTTATTCGCGTGCGGCGCAAGTTGGGGCCGAATGAACCGGATAACTTTGGCATCGTCACGCCAAGCGCGATTAACCAACTGCGCGACAAGATTTTCGGCACAATTCAGGTCGCCGCCATCGGCGTCACTTCGATTTCACTGGTCGTCGGTGGAATCGTGATTATGAACATCATGCTCGTTTCCGTGACCGAACGCACCAAAGAAATCGGCATCCGCAAGGCCATTGGCGCGCGCCGCCGCGATGTCTTGAAACAATTTCTCTTTGAATCAACTTTGCTCTCCTTGACGGGCGGCGCAATCGGCGTGACGGCGGCTTATCTCGTCGCCAAAGCCGTTTACGCGCTGTCCGCCGTGCCAACTTCTTTACCCTTACGCGCAGTGGCGACAGCCCTGTTCGTCTCCGGCAGCGTTGGCGTGATTTCGGGACTCTATCCGGCCTGGAAAGCCGCGAGTTTAGACCCGATTCTGGCGATGAGAGCGGATTAAGAAAGTGCTGAGGACTGAGTGCTGAGGACTGAGTGCTGAGTGCTGAGTTTTTAGAATGTCCGGAGATTAAAGATGAGTAGTAAAGTGGAGAAATTTGAGGATTTGATAGCATGGCAGAAGGCTAGGCTTTTGACGGCTGAGGTTTACCGCGTGACGAGTATGGGCGATTTTGCCAAAGACTACGGATTGAAAGACCAAATCCGTCGGGCGGCGGTTTCTATTATGTCGAACATCGCCGAAGGATTTGAACGCGGTAGGCCAAGCGAGTTTCATCAATTCCTCTCTATCGCCAAAAGCTCTTGCGCCGAAGTTCGTTCACAGCTTTACATCGCTCTTGATGCTGGCTATTTGGCCCAAGATGTTTTCAGTAAATTGATGGCGCAGGCAGTTGAAGTCGGCTATATTCTCGGCGGCTTACGCAAAGCCGTCGAACAGAACCGCGACAAACAACGCTAAATCACAAGAAAGTGCTGAGTGCTGAGGACTGAGGACTGAGTTAAGGGTGTACGGTTTCGTTCAGCACTTGGTAAACAACAATTAGTGGTGGCGAGATGAGTAACAGGTATGCGGTTTTCACTCAGTCCTCAGCACTCAGTACTCAGTACTTTCTTAAAGCTATGTTACCCGTAGGATTTCGCAACAATATTCTGATGGGTTTGGACACGCTGCGGCAACACAAGCTGCGGTCGGGCCTGACGATTCTGGGCGTAATGATTGGCACGATAACCGTGATTGTGATTGCGGCGTTTGTGTCGGGCATAGAGGCGCGGGTGACGAAGGAAATCGAATCCTTTGGGACGCGCTCTATTTATTTGTACAAATTCGACCCTGGTTTCAACGTCGCGCCGTCGTTTGAGGAACGCACGCGCCCTGCGATAACTTATGAAGATGCGTTGGCGATTCGCGCCGAATGCCCGTCAGTGGAATATGTGACGGTCTTTTTTTCGCCGATACCCTTTGACCAGGGGCCTTTTGTCGAACGCATACACGTCCGACGCGGCGACACGGAAATGACCAACGCCACCGTCTCAAGTTGCAGCACGGATTATTTTAAGATGGGCGTGGTCAACGTAGAAGAAGGGCGGTTTTTCACTGATTTCGAGGACGAACACCGCGCCAAAGTCACCGTTATCGGGCCGGATGTGGCGAATGTTCTGTTTCCTAACCAAAACCCGTTGGAAAAAAATATCCAAATCAACGGCGACGAATACCGCGTTATCGGCGTGCTGAAACGGCGTGAGACTTTTCTCATCGGCGACGAAGACCCCAACAACGAGAACAAAATCGTCTCGCTGCCCTATCACACGCTGCGCCAGTCTTACCCTTACGTCAAAGACCATTTCGTGATGGCGACGGCCCCGCCCGGCCAGATGGAGGTTGCTTTAGAGGAAATCCGCGACCTGATGCGCCGCCGCCGCAAAGTGGCTTTCGACGCCAAAGATAACTTCGGCGTGCAGACTTCTGACCAAATCATCACGCAATTCAGCGCGATAACCAGCGGCGTCTTTGCCCTGATGGTGGCAATTTCGTCCGTCGGTCTGCTCATCGGCGGCATCGGCGTGATGAACATCATGCTCGTTTCCGTCACCGAACGCACCAAAGAAATAGGCATCCGCAAGGCTTTGGGCGCGCGCCGCAAAGACATCATTACACAGTTTCTTATTGAAGCCGCGACACTTACCGGCATCGGCGGCTTGGCGGGCATCTCTCTCGGCGTTGGGTTGGCATTGCTGATACGCTTCATTATGCCCACTTTCATACCGCTCTGGGCGCCCATCGCCGGCTTTGTCGTTTCCGTTGGCCTGGGTGTCGGCTTCGGCCTCTGGCCGGCCTGGAAAGCCGCCCGCTTAGACCCCATTGAGGCTTTGCGCTATGAATAAGATGCGGGTATAAAGGAGCGTAATAAATGGATGACTTTGGTATTTTAGAAATAATACGGAGTGAGGTACAGGCCGAACACTCTCTCATTTCCCATCGAATGACTTGGTATGTTACTTCTCAATCGTTTTTGATGACGGCTTATGCGGTTTCTTGGGGAAACGGACATTTATGGCCGGACTTCTTTCATTACGCAATCCCGATTTTGGGCAGTTTGATTTCTTTCTTTACCTTTGTTGCCGTAGGCTGCGCGGTTTGGGCACAGTGGAATGTTATCAAATTACAGAAAACTGTACTTGCGGGAATGAAAACAAGGGTTGGCCTAGCTGCTCTTAATTGTAGCACCTCCAAAAACTCTGATGACGAAGAACCACCCAATTTGTTGTTATTTGCAGGGGATGATTTTCTTGACGCAAAAGGTTTACTAGAGAATGAAAATCAAATGAGGAGGATAAATCAGTATAGTCAGATAGCTTGCATTGATAGAAAAACAGGGGTTTATACCCATGCGCTTGCTATGCTATCCCCAATCGTTATTCCTATTCTCTTTCTTACAACTTGGATTATAGCCTATAATTATTCTCCAGAGATTTTACCTGCTATGTCTGCGGTAAAACTGGGTACTCATTAAAACCTTGGGTACTCACGCAAGACGCTTTACTTTGCCGTCCCTAATGCAGCGAGTAATTTGTTAGCCCGCTTCAGCGCGCTTTTCCCGCAGGGCAGTTAGGCCAGCCGTTTGACGGCTGGTAACGAACGGCAATAATTATCAGAGGGCGTTTTAACGCCCTTCATTTCCGGCTTTAGCCTCTGTTCAATGGTAGTGGCTCAAGCCGCCGGAGATAAGCCCGTTGAAACGGGCTAAATATCTTGAGTAGCCACACTAACCAGCCGTGAACGACTGGCCTAAGTGCCGCCGTTGGCGGAAAGCCGTGTGAACACGGCTGGCAGAACGCTTCCGCGTAACGTGAGATAGTAATTCGCTACATCCGGTAATACTTTGAAACAACTTAACCGGCTTTCCGGCACTGAGGAGTAGTTTCTGATATGGCAATTAAGTTAAGTCGCACCTTTATTTTACGCAAATTGCACCAACTTACGGGCATTATGCCGTTGGGCTTATTTTTGTTGACCCACTTTTTCACCAACTCAAAAGCGTTACAAGGCTATGCCGCTTTTAACACGGCGGTGCAAGATATTCAACATATTCCCTATCTGCCTTTGATAGAACTTTTTGGCATCGGGCTGCCGCTTGTCTATCATTCGGTTTATGGCTTGTTCATCACTTTTGAGGCCAAGCCCAACCCTTTTGTCTATGCCTACGAACGCAACTGGTTTTACGTTCTTCAGCGCGTTACCGGCGTCATCTTATTTTTCTTTATCCTGTTCCATTTGTTACACTTCCGCTTTGGCATATTAAGCGTGATGGGGTTGGATAGCCGCGCGGTGGCGACCCATGCGGGTGATGCGTTCAATATCGTCAGTGGCGATTTCTCGAAGAACTGGGTTTTTGTGGCTTATATTTTGGGCATTGCTTCAACGGTCTTTCACCTCGCTAACGGCTTGTGGCTTTTCCTGGTGGATTGGGGCATCGTTATCGGCGAAAAAGCGCAACGCGCCGTCGGCTATGCGTGCGTGGCTTTCGGCGCAGGTTTACTGGCTGTCGGCATCAATGCCGCCGCCGCCTTCGTCAAAGACGGCGGCTTATTCAGTTATTTTAGATTTTAGATTTTGGATTTTGGACTTCGCCTGTCCGTAATTCAAGCTAAAGGTCAATGAGGTATTTATGGATGAGAAAGCTTTCAAAGACCGAACAAAAAAGTTTGCGTTGCGGGTGATTAAGTTAGTCGAAGCCTTGCCCAAAACTAAAACCGGCGAAGTCATCGGACGGCAGTTGCTTCGCTCTGGAACATCGGTTGGCGCAAATTATCGGGCCGCGTGTCGTGGCAAATCAGTTGCCGACGTTATCAGCAAACTGGGCATCGTTGAGGAAGAAGCCGATGAATCCAGGTACTGGATGGAGTTGCTGGTTGAATCAGAATTAGTAACCGAATTGCGGTTGGCCGATTTAATGCGCGAAGCGGATGAAATAGTAGCTATGCTGGTAGCCTCCAGCAAAACGCTTCGCGCACGCGCGCAAGCGAGTAATCTAAAATCTAAAATCTAAAATCCAAAATCAACTTATGGCAAATAACGGAATTAAAATAGCGATTGTGGGCGGCGGTTTGGCGGGTTTGGCGGCGGCGATGAAAATCGCGGAGGCGGGGCATAGCGTGGACTTGCTTTCCGTCGTTCCCGTCAAGCGTTCGCATTCGGTCTGCGCCCAAGGCGGCATCAATGGCGCGGTCAACACCAAAGGCGAAGGCGATTCGCCGGCCAAACATTTGGACGATACGGTTTATGGCGGCGACTTTCTCGCCAACCAACCGCCGGTCAAACGTATGTGCGACATGGCCCCGGCGATTATTTATCTGTTTGACCGCATGGGAGTTCCGTTCTCGCGGACGAAAGAAGGCTTGTTGGATTTCCGACGCTTTGGCGGCACGCTGCACCATCGCACGGCGTTTGCCGGAGCTTCGACGGGCCAACAATTGCTCTACGCGCTGGACGAACAGGTGCGCCGGTTTGAGGCCGGCGGCAAAGTCACGAAGTATGAAGGTTGGGAAATGCTTTCGTTGGTTTTGGACGACCACCAGGTTTGTCGCGGCCTGACGGCGATGAACCTGGCAACGATGGAAGTTCGCGCTTTTCCCGCCGATGCCGTCATTATGGCAACCGGCGGCCCCGGACTGGTCTTCGGTAAGTCCACCAATTCTCAGACTTGCACCGGCAGCGCGGCCTCGATTTGTTACCAGGCCGGCGCGAAATACGCCAACGGCGAGTTTATCCAAGTCCACCCGACTTCGATTCCCGGCGAAGACAAATTGCGTCTCATGTCTGAATCCGCGCGTGGCGAAGGCGGGCGCGTCTGGGTTCCGCGCGCGCCCGAAGATAAACGCCGCCCGCAGGACATTCCCGACCAGGAACGCCGTTATTTTCTCGAAGAAAAGTATCCGGCTTACGGCAATCTCGTCCCGCGTGACATCGCCACCCGCGAGATTTTCCAGGTCTGTCTGGAAGGCGCGGGCGTGGACGGCAAGAACCAAGTTTACTTAGACTTAACCCACATTCCGGCAGAAACGCTCAACCAAAAACTGGGCGCGATTCTGGAAATCTACGAGATGTTTGTCGGCGACGACCCGCGCCATGTCCCTATGAAAATCTTCCCCGGCGTGCATTATTCGATGGGCGGCCTCTGGGTTGATTTCGAGCAGCGCACCAACGTCCCCGGTCTGCTAGCGGCGGGCGAGTGTGATTATTCCATTCACGGGGCCAACCGACTCGGCGCAAACTCTCTCGTCAGTTGTGTTTACGGCGGTTTTACGGCTGCTCCCGCCGCGTTGGAGTACGCCAAAAACGTCGAACGCAACGGCACGGAAACTTCCGGCCTCTATGAAGCCGAGGTAAAAAAACAACAGGAACTCAACGGTCAAATTATCAAGAGTACAGGCACAGAAAATCAGTATATTTTGCACGAAGAACTTGGCCGGACGATGACCGAAAACGTAACCGTCGTGCGCTATAATGACCGTCTGCAAGCTACCGACAACAAGATTCGTGAGTTGCAAGAGCGTTTCCAAAATATCTCTGTCAACGACTCTAACCTGTGGGCAACACAGGCTTTGCCCCACGCGCGACAGTTGTGGAATATGTTTGAGCTAGCCCGCGTCATCACTTTGGGCGCGCTGAACCGCAACGAATCGCGCGGCGCGCACTACAAGCCCGATTTCCCCGACCGCGACGACGAAAATTTTATGAAAACCACCATCGCGGAATTCTCCGGCGAAGGCCCGGTTTTGTCATATGAAGCGGTAGATGTCGGCCTCGTCGAACCGCGCAAACGCGATTACAGCAAAGCGAAAAAGGCGTAAAAGCTATGGTGCAAACTAAAATTTCACTGGAAGAAGCGCAAGTTGCTTTTCTGAACCATTGCCGCAACTATGGTTTTAAGGACAAAAGCGCGCTGGTTCGCGCCGCCTTAAAACAGATGGAGCATGAGTTGACACAACAAGATTTAGCGGCCTCTGCGGAACTCTACGCGGAACTCTATGAGCAAGACGCAGGATTACGCGAATTGACCGAAGTGGCAATAGCGGAGTGGCCCGAATGATGAAGTTGGAACGCGGCCTCGTAATTGACGTAAACTTAGACCCGACGTTAGGTTCAGAAACGGGGAAAACACGGCCTTGCGTCGTTGTCACCAACAACATCTATAATGAGCGCGTGCCGGTGGTTCAAGTTGTGCCGATTACCGCTTGGAACGAGAAAAAGCAACGCATCAAAACCAATGTTCTGCTGCGTCCGACGCCAACTAATGGCTTGAACAAAGACTCCATCGCTGATTGCTTACAAACGCGCCCTGTTGACCAAAGGTTCAGACTTGTCAAAATACGCGGGCGGCTAGGCGCGAAAGAGATGAGCCAAATTGATGAAGCGTTGAAGATAGTGTTCGCTTTGAAGTAGTCTTATGTCCGCGCAGCCACATTTCAACTTAACGCCGGAGGAATACTTGGAACTTGAGCGCAAAGCCGAGTTCAAAAGCGAGTACTCCGACGGCCACGTTTATGTAATGACGGGGGCTAG
>JAYVJN010000319.1:0-6581 GCA_043769325.1 Acidobacteriota bacterium | reverse complement strand
ATGGACAAAAAGCCTTTTGTATTAGCCGCGTTAGCGTTGTTGGCTGGCGCGGCGTTTTTTTTGTGGGCGGGCGTGCGTGGCTCAGTTAAAGCGGCGCGGCCTGGTTTTATGACCACACGCGGGACGCAGTTTTACCTGGACGGCGCGCCGTTTCGCTTTGTGGGCGCGAATGTGGCGGTCATGTACAAGGACGAAGACCGGGCGCGGATGGCGGAGACGCTGGGCGTGGCGGCGGCGGACGGCGTCAAGGTTGTGCGCGTCTGGGCATATGGCGAAGGCGGCGCGGACAGCAAAATAAAATCGCTGGGAGAGGATAAACTTGATTGGCCGCGCCAGCATCCTTTTCGTTCCGCGCCCGACGAATGGCGCGAAGAGGCGTTTGTCCATCTTGATAAAGTCATCGCCGAAGCCGAAAAACGCGGCCTCAAAGTCCAGCTTTGCCTCGTCAATTGGTGGCGCGACACGGGCGGTGTGACGCAATACCTGGCTTGGGCCGGCGTGCCGGAAGCCGCTGACGACAAAGAGCCTTACGGTATCAACCTGGAAAAAGCGCAGGAGTTTTACACGAACCCCAAAGTGCGCGAGATGTACCGCGAACATCTGCGCCGCGTGATTGGGCGAAAAAACACTGTCACCGGACGCTTTTACAAAGACGACCCGACGATTTTCGGCTGGGAATTGATGAACGAAGCGCAAGCCACAACGGGCCGCCGAAAGGAGCGTCTGGCGTGGGTGCGCGAGATGTCGGACTACATTAAATCGTTGGACGCAGACCATTTAGTGACGCCCGGTTTGTGGGGTTACCGCGCCTCTTGGGAACGGCGCGATTGGCTGGCCGAACATCAATTGCCAAGCGTGGATTTCATAGATGTCCATCATTACCCGGCCCACGACACGGACAGTTTTGTAGATTCCCCGCAAGCCCTGTCAGAGTTTTTGGACAACCGAGCGGCGGCGGCGTGGCAACTCGGTAAACCTCTGGTAATGGGGGAATTCGGGATGTGGCCCGAAGGCTTTAAGGGTGTTTCGCAAGCCGCCTGGTATCGCGCTTATTTCGAGTATTGCCGCAAGGCTGGCGCGGCTGGCGCGATGTATTGGATTCTCACGCCTGACCCGCAACGCGGCTATGGCGTTAGTTACACCGCGCCGCGTGACGCGCCGATTCACGCGGAAACCAAACGCGCCGCCGCCGATTTCGCGGCTCACGAAACGGATTTACCGCCGCTTCGTTTGCGTAACTCAGCGCAGCATTTGGTTTTACGGCAATTTGAGTTTACCCGCCAGGCAGACGACCCTTTGGCGCAACCCGAATGGGAAAAGGCCACTGAAGGCGTGGCGCGTTACAGTTTCCGGCCCGAAGGCGCGACGCGGGGGCGTTTTGAGCGTATCGGCGGCGGCGAAGGCTACGTCTGGGGCAACGGCATGGGCTTTTTTGAGTACACGCTACCCAAACGCGATTTGCGACGCACGGGTAACATCATTGTCCGCGCCAATTTGCAGCCCGTCGAACCCTTTGACGCGAAGGGGCGCATTCGCCAAACCAACGTCAATCTGTTTATCAACGGAATTGACTGCGGCAGCGGCACAGTTTCGCTGGCAGACCCAAAAGTAAACGTCATCGAATGGCAGACCGCTAACCGTTGGCTGCGTTTTGCCGTTTGGCGCGGCGCACCTCTACAAATCCGTTTCGCCGTCACGCCCGATGCGATAAACCCCTACGGCCTCAACATTTCCAACTGGCCGGCTAATTACGACCCCAAAGGCGCGAAACCAATAGAGATAGAGCTTCGATAGAGAAAAACTCGCCACAAGAAGCACAAAAGACACAAAAACCGGCGTGAAATTGTCTCAACTTTCTTGTGCTTTTTGTGCCTCTTGTGGCGGTTTTCCGTTTAGAAAAGTTTGCGACTGTCCAACAATATCGTAACCGGCCCGTCGTTGACGAGTTCGACCTGCATCATGGCGCGGAAAGTGCCGGTGGCGATGTGGGGCGTGTGTTTTCGCAGGGCCGCGACGAACTGTTCATAAAGGGGTTCCGCGATTTCCGGCGGGGCGGCGTCGCTCCAAGAGGGCCGCCGCCCGCGCCGCGCGTCGCCGTAAAGAGTGAATTGCGAGACTACCAACACCGCGCCGCCGGTCTCCGCCACCGACAAATTCATCCGGCCCGCGTCGTCGTCGCAAATGCGCAGCGTGGCGATTTTCTCTGCCAGGTAAGCAATATCTTGCGCCGTGTCGTCGCGGGCAATGCCCAACAAAACGAGTAACCCACCGCCAATTTCTCCAACGACCTCGCCGTCAACCGTGACCGAAGCGCGTGTGACTCGCTGTATTACCGCCCGCATAAGTTAGTTGCGCTCGCTTTATTGTGGGACGAAATTGTAGTTGAGAATGCCGGTAACTTTGACCGCCTTGCCATTTAACCTCGTCGGGGGAAAGCGTGAGCGGTAAGCGGCATTTTCTGCTGTCTGTTGAAGTAACTCATGGCCTGAGATTGCGCACACATGAACAATTTCCCCTTGTTCATCAATATACATTTGCACGCTAACTGTGCCGCTAGCCTTGGCGCGTTTGGCTTCAAGCGGGTATTCCGGGCGGGCTACTTCCAGAGCTTTGCCATTGAGAATGCCAACATTTTCAACTAGCGTGACGCTGGAACCCGACTTTGCGCGTAGTTGTCCTACCTTCTGTTGCAACTCAGCGCGTTCGCTCTGTCGTTTCAATTTTATGAGGGCGCAATCGTAACGCAACTGGAGCAAAAACATATCTTTGTAGGGCGGCGTCTGGTTAGCTTTAATCTCATACGCGCGGCGGTAGAGTGTTGCTGCTTTGTCAAGGCGGTTAGTGAAAGCGTAAAACTGGCCCATGAGTTCCACCACTTCAGCCGTCTGCGCGTCATTGGCGGGCGAATTCTTTTCACAAATTGCTAAGGCGCGGGTCAAGATTTTTTCGGCCTCGTCGTTCTTGCCATCATTATAAACAGCGAAAGCCAGACGAGTGAGGGTTGACACGAGAGCGGTTTCCGGGCCGGACTTTAGTTCTTGCAATTTGAGAGCCTGACGAAAACTTACCCCTGCCTCTTTGAATTTTTTCAACCCAAGTTGGATTTCGCCTACATTCAGCCACGCCAAAATGGTTTGCGGGTCGTTTGCGCCCAAGAGTGTTTCGCTGCGTTGGCGCAGCTTTTCTGCCAGGGTTAAAGCCTCTGATAGTTTGCCCGCTTGGTAAAGTTTGACGACTTCGGCATTGAGCCCGGCTAGTTTGGTTTGCGCCGGAGAAGGGTTTGAGCCATTTTGCGCGAAGACCAGGGCCGAAAGTGTAAGGGCGCAGAGTAAGCTGTGCACAATTTTTTTCATGTTGTAAAATCTCATAGTTAATTTTTGCGTTGCCGCATGGTTTCGACTTCGTAAATGTAATGCAATTCGCCGCTTGCCTTGACCGGCTGGCGGTTGACGGTGAAGGGCGAGAATTTGGTGCGGCGGGCGGCGTTTTCGTAAAAGGCGAAAAGAAAGGGCGGCCCGAAGAAGGCGCAGGCGCGTAGGGGTTCGCCCTGTTCGTTGAGCAAGAGGCGCACGCCGATTTCGCCTTCGCGGAAGTAGCTAAAGGCGTTGAGGTACTTTTTATCCAACACAATGTTGACTTCGGGGCGCGATAATTGTTTCTCACGCAGTTCGCGCGGCTTCGCTTGGAGAAACGGCCCGCCGTAGCCGAGCAAAGTGTCGGAGCGTTTTTCCAATGCTTCGGCTTCTTTAACAGTGCCTTTTACACGGAGCAGACAGGAAAGCCGTTCCAGCGCGTAGCCGGTGTCAGCAACAGGGCCGCCGCGCCTGGTCTGCGTTTCGATATAAGCGCGGTAGAGAAACTCGGCGGAATCCGTCTGGCCGGCGTTTTTGTAGGTGTTGGCTAGGGTTATCACCAAATCAAGCGTTTCGGGATGCTCCGGCCCGGACAGATTTTCGCGGATGGTCAAGGCGCGTTGAAAATGCAGCGCGGCTTGCTCAAAGTCAGCGACGGCGTAAAGGATGCCGCCCAATAAAGTGAGCGTGCCGGCGAGAGAGGCTTCATTGCACGGCTTGGCTTGCTCCAGAATGGCGAGGGCGCGTTGGGCCGGCGGCGCGGCCATTTTGAGGTCGCCGAGTCGCCAATAAAGCGAAGCGAGGTTGTGCAAGGCCGCGCCCGTGAGCGGGTGTTCCGCGCCCAACCCTTTTTCGCGTAAGGCCAACGCTTCTTTTGCCAGAGGCAAGCCTTCTGCCGGTTTGTTGGCCTGATAAAGTTTGACCACTTGCGCCGACAAACTCGCGGCGCGGTCTAAATCGGGCGTCTGCGCGTAAATTGCCCAGAGCGGCAAAAGCGTTGTTAATAAAGCGAATAAACCTCTTTTCATGTTGCGCCTCAGACAGTTTTCGTTTTGCGCCGTCCGCGCCCGATTGTATTCTGCCCACTGCCTACTTTTTCTGCGGTGGACGGCTGGGCCGTATTTCCACACGGCTGGGCAAACTCCGCGTGTCGTGGCGCAGCAAATCCATGACCACTTGCGCTACATCCATCGGTTGCAATTGCCAAGCCTTCGTGTCGTCGGGCGTGTCGCCTCCAAACTCTGTGTTGACCGAACCGGGCAGAATATAACTGACCTTGATATTATCGTGGCGGACTTCTTGCATCAACGCCTCGCTGAACCCGTTGAGGCCGAATTTCGCGGCGTTGTAAGCCGCCATGCGCGGGTGCGCGTTGGCCCCCGCGAGCGAAGAAATATTGATGATGTAACCGCCGCCGCGCTCTTTCATTAGAGGAATCGCCGCGTGGCAACAGTAAAAGACGCCGCACAGATTGGTTTCAATCACGGCGCGAAAATCTGCCGGCGCGGTCTCTTCTACCGTCTGCCGGAACAAGCCAATGCCCGCGTTGTTGACCAAAACATCCACGCCGCCAAACACCCGCACGCACGCAGCAAACATTTCCTTGACCGCGTTTTCGTCGCGCACATCGCAGACCGCGCCGTCCGCTGCGCCGATTTCGCGCAACTCTGTCAACGCCGTTCGCAGATTGTCCGCGCGCAACCCGCAGACAAAGACTTGCGCCCCCGCGCCAAGCAAGCTTTTCGTTACCGCCCGCCCGATGCCCCGCGTCCCGCCGGTTACGACAGCTACTTTTCCGGTTAAATCCATGCCGCCATTATACTGCTATTGACGTGGTAATGGTCAATGAACCCGCAAAGTCACACTGAATTTCATATTTCTTGAGAATAAGGTAAACTTTTATCATGAATAGCAACCTAAAAAAGATTGATTGGCAAACTCTCTATCAATACTCCGGTCAATGGGTAAATTTCTACAAAGGCGCGATTATCAGCCATCACGAAGATATTAAGGTTGCTAACGAACAAGCTGATAAAATCTTGCAGCACAGGAAGTATTCGGGCGTTTATGTAAAACCGGAGTGGGGCAAGAAAATCTGTTTGCCTATCTATTTCAAGACGGTTGACATTCATCCCTGGAAACCATTGTTTGAGATAGAAATAGGCAAGAACAAAAAAGAGTTTACCAAACAGGCCATGTTGGTTGATTCAGGCGCGGATATTTCAGTAATCTCCAAAGATTTCGGCGAACTGCTCGGACTTTCCGTGAGCGACAATGAGAAGATTTTCAGCGCCCAGGGTGTTGGCGGCGGAGTTTTGCAATATGTGGAAAGAGAGATATTCTTCAAGATAAACAATAAAACAATTACCAAGGTTCCTGTGGCGTGGATTCAAGACGGCAGATACAAAGAAATGATAATTGGCCGGGAGGTAGTCTTTGATACCTTCGACATCGAATTCAAACAAGCGGAAGAAACCATCATTTTCAAGAAAAGGTAAATTCACCAGGCGCGAATTACGACAGCTACTTTGTCAGTCACATCCAGGGTGGCAAATAATAACGCCGGCGCCCCTGGCATTTGTCGGTGCAACCGCGTAGCAAACCAAGGTCTTGCCAAAATGTTGATTTGCCCGTATTTTCTAGTGTTTTATGCACATCGGGATAGACGCGCACGCGGTCGGGACGAGGTTGGCGGGTAACGAGACTTACATTCGCAACCTTATTGAGGCGTTGGCAGAAATTGACCAGACGAATCAGTACACGCTTTATCTGACGAAACGCGAGGCGGTGGAGCGTTTTACCAACCGTTGGCCCAATTTCGCGGTGCGCCGCACCTGGCCGCACACGCCTTTGGTGCGTATTCCCATTACTTTGGAGATGGAGTTGCGGCGGCGTCCGGTGGATGTGCTGCACGTTCAGTTTACGATGCCGCCTTTTGCGCCGTGTCCCGTCGTGGCGACGATTCACGATTTGGCGTTTGAACACATCCCCGAAACTTTTCGCCCCAATAGTTGGATGCAGATGCGTCTGACCGTGCGCTACACGGCGAAACGGGCGGCGCATTTGCTGACGGTCTCGGAATTTTCGCGGCAAGACGTGATAAAAACTTACGGTATCGCGCCGGAAAACGTGACGACGACTTTCAACGCCGCATCCGCGCATTTTGCGCCGGTGGAAAATGCAACCGAATTGCGCCGCGTGCGTGAAACGTACCAGTTGCCGGAGTCA
>JAYVJN010000318.1:0-3149 GCA_043769325.1 Acidobacteriota bacterium | reverse complement strand
CCACAGGCGAGCCGCAAAGCTGGAATCGCTACGTTTATGTGAGCAATAACCCGCTCAACTTAACCGACCCGACGGGGATGTTACAGAAGCCCCCCGTAGTCTCGACCATAACCGCCGACCATGTCCGCAGCGATTCGCAAACCATAGACGGCGCGGACGACGCTCTACCGCCGCCGCCGCCGAAGCCGAAGCCGCCGCCACCACAAACACCTGCGGCTATCACGCCAGATAACCTTGCGGGAACCCAATTTTATACAACAGGCGGGCTATTGGGGACGACCAAAACCAATGTTTCCCCGGAAGCCAATACAATTTTAGTCAATGGCACTGCTGTTATGGCAACAAATATCTTCAACGCGCTGAGTAAGGCAAATGCCGTTGAACAAAATCCAACAATCAGTCAGGAAACAGGTATAACATTGCAACTGGGTACAGATACTACCCTATCATCTAGTTCTAGTGTTACTGTAAGAACAACGGACGAAATCATCGTAGAGACCCAAACTGCCAACGACCAGGTGCAGGCAGCTTTAGTCACAAGCCTATCAACCGTCACCTCGCCTGTTGCTTCCGGTGGGACTTTGCCTTTAGGCCAAGCCCCTGGCAGCGGGGGTGCGCCTGATGCGGCGGCTTCTCTGGCTAACGCTTCACGAACAATGGCGAATGATATTGCGCGTGAGCGGTATCAAAGAACTTTTTACGATAGGTCATTGCCGCAAGCGGCCTTCGACTCTAACTCGCGGCGTTGCTTTTTCTGTTTTTCACCCGGCCCGCGTAGATTTTGATTTGGCACCAAGGAGACTTATGAAAGCTAATTTACATAGATTGTCGCAAGTAGGGCTAATTGCCTTGGTTGTAATTCTAACTACACGCTGCAACGGTTCGCTGGCTGAAATAAGAACGCGGCTACAGGGTGGAAACACCGGCGGCGTAACTCGCATCGTGCCGGCCATACAGGGCAAAGCGACTGGCAAAGTTTTGCCCTTCTCACACAAGGGCGGAAACCTGAAAAGTGAAATCCTGGCCCATCCGGTTCCCGAAGTATGGCTGGTTTTTCCCGCCGCCGAAACATCAGCCAAAACCGCTTCAAGCGACCCTAATAATTTAACGGTTAAGGTTGAATTGCCGCCAGAGGCAAGTAGTGAGCTACAGCTTCAATGGAAAACCGCCCTGGCATTTTACTATTATGAAGCCAAACCGGAAGGCGCGACCACGCCCGACTCAGATGTAAAAGAATCGCTTGCATATGCTAAATCATTTGGAGATACCGAACGAAAACTTTACGCCATGCAGATAGACACGCCAACCGGCAAGCGGAACATTTCTTTTGACGAGGCGGGCGATATTGTAGCATTTATTGGAGCCTCAGCCGGAAATCTCGTCAAACAAGCCACGCAACAGGCGAAATAGCAAAATAGCGAGATAAGAAGGGTGGGCGGCGGCGTAACGCGCAGTTACGCCAAAGAGTTACAGTACGGCGTGTTTGGTTTAGAGCAAGAGACTTACGGTATGGTGACGCCTTTGTATCACCGTATGAGCTACAACAAACGCGGACAAATGACTGAGCTACAGTTGGGTTCGGGCGCGACGGCAAACACGCCGGACGCCTACAATCGCGGGCGCATCCAGAATTTCTACGCCGGCAACGCCGCGACGCCGCTCACCGAAGGCGCGAACAACAACGGCAACCTCTTGGCGCAAGACAACTCCATCCCCAATTACACGGGCGCGACGGGGCCGACCACCTTCCGCCAAGTCTATGATTATGATGAGTTAAACCGTTTGCAAGGGGCCAGCGAATACTACAACGGCGGGGCGCAAGCCCAATGGCGGCAGCAGTTTGACTATGACCGCTGGGGCAACCGCACCATCAACCAAGCCGCCACGACGAACGGCGTACCGAAACCCGATTTTGCCTGTGACACGGCGACGAACCGCCTTTTGCCCGGCCCCACCATGCCGGGCGCGATGGCTTACGACCAGGCGGGCAACTTGACCAACGACACCGCCACAGGCGCGGGCGGGCGCGTCTTTGACGCCGAAAACCGCATGATTTCGGCGCAAGGTAATGTCGTCAATGGCGTCAGCGTAACGCAATTTTACACCTACGACGGCGACGGGCAACGCATCATTCGCGGGCCGTACCAGAGCGGCGTTTGGCAGGTTTACGGCTTTGAGGGCGAACTCCTGGCCGAATACGCGGCGAACAGCTTGAAGATTCTGCCGCAAAAAGAGTACGGCTATGTCGGCGGCAAGTTGCTCATCACCGCTAACGGCGGCGACGACAACCGCTTGCGCCGCTTCGTCGAAAACCTCTACTTGCGGACTTGGGGCTACTTGCCGGAGGGCAAGGGGCAAACCCAAATCAACGCGATAGTGGCGGCTTTGGGCACAAACGGGCAAGCCGACACCGCCGCGATGCTGCAAGCCGCCAAAGACCTGGCCGCCGGCCTGTTTGATTCGTCGCAGTACGCCAACGTCTCGCGCACGAATGAGCAGTACGTCGCCGATTTATACCTCGCCTACCTGCAACGCGCACCCGAACCCGGCGCGATTGCCTGGTACGCCGGCTTCTTGAATAACGGGCAATTGACACGCTTGCAGTTACGCAACGAGTTCGCCAATGGCCCCGAATTTGCGTGGATAGTCAACGCGCTCTACGGCAACCAGAGCGGCGATTATGACCGTGTGGATAGGCTGGCGAACCAGGTCTATACCGCCGCGACGGGCGCAGGGCCAACCGCCACGCAACTGACCGGCGAACAAGGCCGCTTCAATTTAGCGGAAGCGCAAGGCTTGGACGCGGTGAAGGAAGCCGCCAAAGCGTTAGGCCGCGATTTGTTAGGCGCAAACACTGGCTACCGCAGCGATTTGTCAACGACGGAATACGTCACGCGCTTGTACCAGACGTTTCTCAGACGCGCCCCCGACAACGGCTTGAGCGGCTACGTCACGCAAGCCGATTCGCAAGGGCGGAGTTCTGTGCTGGAAGCGTTCCTGAGCATGAGCGCGTACACTGAGCGCAGCGGCGCACTCTACCGCGAGATATTCTGGCTCATCAGCGACCACCTCGGCACGCCGCGCATGATTGCCGAACGCACGGGCAGTTTAGCGGGCCTCAAACGCAACGATTACTTGCCTTTCGGGGA
>JAYVJN010000317.1:0-5674 GCA_043769325.1 Acidobacteriota bacterium | reverse complement strand
GACAGGACGGCGGCGGCGGTTCTGGCTGTGTTAGCGCAACGCGGCTTCTTACTGTCTGCTGCCGGCTGCTGGCTGCCTGCTGCCGCGTTGCGGCCTTCTTTCACCTTTGCAGAAACGGAATCCTTTGACAGTTGATAGTTCACCGTTGACAGTTGGGCGACGCTTCACTGCGCCATTAAAAATTGTGGCTGATTCAGGCAAAACAAAAGAATCTACACCAGGCGCGGCGCGTTGGTGGTTTTACCCTTTGCTGTTGGGTATCACGGCTTTGTTGTGCCTAACGGTAGCGGAAATCGCCGTGCGCCTGATGTGGTCGCCGGAGCATCCGAAACGTCCGCAAACTTACACTTTTAACGCTGAAACGGGTTTGGTCAGTCTGCCGGGCGCGTATCAGTTGCCTTTTGTGCGCTGCACAGTGGAAAAGCCGGATTGCGAGCGTGTAGGCGTCAAATACACCATCAATTCTGACGGTTTTCGCGGCCCGGAATGGCGCAAACCTTCGGGGCAGCCGCTTTTCGTGGTCATGGGCGATTCGCAAATTGAGGGCCAACAGGTTGACGACGAACAACTTGCCACCGCGCAACTGGAAAAGATATTACGGCAGCGAGTCCCCGACGCGGAAGTCCGCAACGTCGCCATCCACAGCGCGGGTTTCGTCCACTATTACCAGATGTGGCGCAAGTTTGTGGCGGCGACCAAGCCCGATGAACTGATTATTGCCGCCGTCGGAGCGAACGATTTCCGTAACTGTTCGACAAGTCTGGAAACTTTCCACGCCATGCGCCCGCATTATACGCAAGGCTCAGACGGCCAACGCGAGGCGCATTTTGAACCCGCGCCGCAAGCCAATGTTTCCGGTCTGCGGCGCAGTTTGTCTAACTTATACGAAAAACTGGAGTTAGTCCGGTTTATGCGTTGGCGCAACGCGGTGCGGGAAGAAGAAACCCGCGCCATCGGTGACGAAGAACTGCCGCCCGACCTGCAAATTTACGAAACTCCACCCGCGCCCGACTACGCCGAAGCCGCCGCGCTGGGCCGCGAATACCTGGCCCGCCTCATCCGCGAAGCACGCGCACAGGGAACCAACGTCACCGTGGTGGCCTTGCCCTGGCGCGACGAGGCCCTCGACGAAAACTGGCAACGCATCGCCGCCGCCTACCAAAAAACGGGCCGCGCCGCCAAACTCGAACGCGCCCACCCCGAAACCCTCATCCGCCAAACCGCCCAAGAAAACGGGGCTGCGTTCTTTTCATTTGCCGACGCCGTACACAACCTTCCACGCGAAAGACAACGCGCTTTGTGGCACGTCAAAAACGATTTGCACCTAACCCAAGAAGGGCAGAAATGGTTAGCGGCAATACTGAGTTTGGAGTTTATTTATGACAAGGTTAGCGTTACGCCTTGAGGCGTGAGTTTTACGCAGCCCTTCACGCCTCAAGGCGTAACTCTAACCGCCGGAATACTTATTGTTAGGCTTCGCCCGTGTAGATGCAGCCGGAAGTGCAGGTTTCGCGGACAACGATTTTAGAGAGCAAGGGCAGCGCGGGTTTCATTCGTCGCCACGTCCAACGTGCCAGGTTTTCGCTGGTGGGATTCTCTAAGCCTTCTATTTCGTTGAGATAGTTGTGGTCTAGCTGCGCGTGGAGCGGTTGAAATGCGTCGCTGAGGTCGGCGAAATCCATAATCCAGCCGGATTCCGCGCCCGCTTCGCCGCTGACATGAACCTCAATGCGGAAGGAATGCCCGTGCAGACGCGAACATTTGTGGCCCGGCGGCACGTTGGGTAAACGGTGCGCGGCCTCGATTCTAAATTCTTTGAAAATTTCCATACAGTTGTAAGCAGATAAGAGAAAGTGTTCCGGCGGTTAGAGTTACGCCTTGAGGCGTGATTGGCGGCGTAAAACTCACGCCTCAAGTCGTAACTCTAACCTCTAGTAAGTAGGTTATCGCTTTTTACGGGATGCCTAGAATTTTGTGTGTTTGTAAACTGAGCCGCCATTGTGGGTGCGCCAGGCAATAACGCAGGGCTAATTCAGTATTGCGTTCGCGTTCGGGGCCGTCCATTGGTTGCAGAAAAAAGTGTTGAAAATCCATCTGCGCGAACTCTTCCGGCGCAGCCCCGTCTTGCGGGAAAACTAATTTCAACTCGTGACCGGCGCGTAAAACTAATTGGCTGCCGGCTTTAGGGCTGACGCAAAGCCAATCCACGCCGGCGGGCGCGGGTTTTGTGCCGTTGGTTTCGACGGCGACGGTAAAGCCTTGAGCGTGAAAGGCTTCGATGGCGTCGTCGTCAAGTTGCAACAGTGGTTCGCCGCCGGTGCAGATCACAAAACGCGCCGTTTCGTCTGAACCATCAGGCCATTGCGCAGCTACTGCGTTTGCCAAATCTGCGGCGGCGGCGAAGCGTCCACCGTTGAGACTATCAGTGCCGACAAAATCGGTGTCGCAAAATTGGCAAACCGCGTGCGAACGGTCTGTCTCGCGGCCCGTCCAGAGATTGCACCCGCTAAAACGGCAAAAGACGGCGGCGCGACCCGTGTTGGCCCCTTCGCCTTGTAAAGTGTAAAAAATCTCTTTGACTTGGTAACTCACCGAATTTTATGCTGACAGGCAATTAGGCGACCCACCCGGAGCGTAATTCCGCGATGATTTCCTGCGTGGCAGCGCGACTTTCCGTAGTGGCGTCGGGCGCAAGCGAGACGGCCCCGACAACCGCGTGGCCGCCGCCGCCGTAGCGTTCGCAGATGTCGGCGATGTTGTGGCGGCGCGTGGCCCAAGGGTTTGAGCCGACGGAAATTTTAGTGCGCTGCGGGCTGCGCGTGAGCGCGACGCTATAAGTAGCTTCGGGGTGTAAATAATAGGGGATAAATTTGTTAAAGCCTTCGATGCCGTCGTCCAGTAAGTCAAAATGCACCACGCCGGATTGATAAGTGGCGCGTTGGCGCATAGTTTCGAGCGTCAGTTTATGCTGTTCTAAAATTGGCGCGAAACGGCTTTGCACCTCTGCGCTGAGGGCCACTTCTTCCAGAGATTTAGTCGCCAGGCCGCGAATTATCCACTCCATAAATTGGTCGTCGCGGTCATGTTCGATGACTTGCATCAACTGTAAAGCGGGCGCAGCCAAATTGACGCATTGCGCGGGGGATTCATAGAGCGCGCCATCAATAATGTGCGCCCAATGCACCAGGCTTTCGTGGTTTGGCGCGTGATGGCCGTAGTTTTCTTTAACGACATCAGCGATAAATTCCGTGCAGGATTTGCGTGTTATATCCAAAAATTTGCGGCCCGTTGTGTCGCTTAGGAAATGCGCTTCGTCCGCGTCGGTTAAGAAAGCCGATTGGTGATGGTCAAACCACCAAGTCAAACGCCCGGATGTTGAGTATTTGAAGTCCACGATGGCGTTTTCGTCACCCGCGAACATACTGTCGTCAAAAAGGTTGCCGGGGCGGTGCATGACGCCGGCGTATTCGATGGTTGCGTCAGGGTTGATGCAGGCAAGGTAAAAGCGCGAAAAGACCGCCGCTGAAGCAAGGCCGTCAAAACAATGTCCGTGATAAAGTATCCGTAATTTCATGTTAATACTGCGTCAAGCGAAGAATTGCGCCAAGCGCAAAACCAGACACTTTACCAGTTCATGGCGCAGTTGCCAAACGGCAATGTACAAGACGAAAGAGCGGTGGGTTTAGGCAAAGCAGTAAAGCCAGGCAGAGCTAATATTTAGCAACGCTCAATTATCAGGCCAGGCTGTTGTCGCCGATGGAGAAATGATGGGTAAAGGGTGGCGCGGTGGCGGCAGTTGATTCTAACTCATTGAGGTTCAGTAATTACCGTAGGCTCAACCGACATTCGGGCCACATCAAGCAGCGCGTAACGCTCAAGTTTACCATCGGCGGTGATGACGACAATGGCGCCTTTTTCAATGGTCACACGGCGCACATTTTCGCGCACAACGCGGGTGCCGTCTTTCAATTCAAGCAACAACTGTGTTTGCACCACCGGCGGTTTGGGTCGCGCCGCTTTGGGAACGGACTTTGGCTTGACGGGCGGCGCGGTTACAGGCGCGTCCGTCGTTGCCGGTGGCGTGGCAGCGGGTGCTTCCGTTGTCGTCGGCGGTGTTTCTGCCGGAGGCGTTACCTCGATGGCTTCCGGCTTTGGCGCAGTAGGCGGGGCGGGCGTCGGTTTGTTGCGCGTCGGTTTTTTGGCGCGGACGGTTTTGGGTTTAGGTGGCAGTGGAACGGTTTTGCCACTTTCCGGTTCGCTGCTTTCTGTTGGGGTTTCGACGGTTGGCGTCGGCGTCGGTTTTGGCGTCCGAAGGCGGCCTTTGGGCTTGGCTGGCGCGGCGGCGATAGTTTCCACCGGCGTCGGCGTGGGTTTGGGTTTCGCGGCCTCCGGGTCTTCCAGCCTGGCGCCGGCGGCGTTGACGCGAACTTTTGGTTTTAGCCCAGGGGTTGCGCTGGCAATAGGCGGCGGCGTAATTTCCGGCCCGCCGTAAACCTCGAACGCGCCGCTGAAAGTGATTTTATAGGTTCCGGGCTGTTCGTCGGGGGTGCGCCCTTCGATGCGTAAAATAAGGGTCTCGCGGCGTTTTAGGTACGCGCCTTTATTGGCGAGAGACGCGCCGCCGCCGGAATACAGGCCGATTTTCAAGACGGGCTGCAAACCGTTGGCGCGGAAAATATCCAAATCGCCCTCTAAATTTGCGCATTCGACTTTGACCGACAAATCGCCGGCACTGCCGGTAAAAACGTAAAAATGCTGCGTCAGCCTGGCGTCGCCTAAATCACGGGCCAGGATACGCCCTTCGATAAAGTTTTCCCGCACCGGCGTCGGATATTCCGCGTCATTTGATTGCGCGAACGACAAACCTACGGCCACGCACAAAAAAAACCAAACGAGGACGGCGGCCCGCCACCAAAAACTTGTCGTAAAACTTGCCACGCTAGAATTTACCGGAAAAACTTTAGATATCTGCGGAACACGCGAAACACGCGGAAAATAAGAAATCGTTGAGTTTCGCTAAATCTTTCGCAGAGCTAACTTTCTTGAGATTGATAGTTTACCCTTTTTCAGCCGACGGGAAAAGCCGGAACTAACGTGTTCGGCGGTTCGTCGCCCGCGTAGAGAATGCGTTCCAAGAACAAACCCGACGGCGGGGCCGTCCAAGCAGCGGTTTGGTGGCGCGATTCCGTTGCCAGCAATTGGCGCACATCAGCCACCTTGAGATTACCGCGTCCGACTTCCACCAACGCCCCGACGATGCGCCGCACCATCTTCCAAAGAAAATGGCCGGCCCCGATGCGAAATAATATAAGCCCGTCTTGCGCAATGAGTTGCGCTGTTTCCACCTGAACAATGGTCGAAGTTTGTTGCGCCGGACTTTCGCAAAACGAACGAAAATCGTGGCGGCCCGCAAACAACTCGCACGCCTCTTGCATGAGGCTCACGTTGAGCGTGTCTTTGACCCACCAAACGAAAGGTTTGCCGAAAGCCGTGCGGCGTGTAGCAATTTGATAAAGGTAAAAACGCATCTCGGCGTCATGGCGCGCATGAAAGTTGCGCGGCGCGTTGGCGACGCTGAGAAGATTGATGTCGGGCGGCAGTAAATCGTTGAGCGCAAACCGGATATGTTTCGATGTTACAGATGGAAGCGCGGCGCGGATTTTCAAATGCGCCA
>JAYVJN010000316.1:0-7786 GCA_043769325.1 Acidobacteriota bacterium | reverse complement strand
TCCGATGCCGGCAATATGTTCAAATCGGCCCTCGCGCGCGGCGAACTCCGCATCATCGGCGCGACCACCAACACTGAATATAAAGAGTATATCGGCGAAGACGAAGCTCTGGCGCGGCGTTTCCGGCAAGTCAAAATTGACGAACCTTCAACTGACGAAACCCGCGAAATTATGCTGGGTTTGCGCCCCCGTCTGGTGAAAAACTACTCCGTCACAATTTCCGACGACGCCATCAAAACGGCCCTCGACATGGCCCCGCGTTATATGCGCGGGCTGCATATGCCCGACAAAGTTATCGGCTGGCTGGACACGGCCTCAGTCAAAGTGGAAATCAATGAGCCGGCGTCGCTTATCGTCAAACCGGAACACGTTATTGACGTTATTTCGCAAGAGGCGCGCATCCCCCACGACATGATTTTCCGCGACACCAACGAGCGTTTCGTGGACATGGAAGCGGCTTTGGGCAAGCGCGTAGTCGGGCAGAAAGAGGCCATCAAAGCCGTCTCGCAACGCTTGCGGCTGAATAAAGGCCCGCTCAAAGAGAATTACTACAAATCCGACGGCGTGCTGCTCTTTTTGGGGCCGACGGGCGTGGGCAAAACCGAATTGGCGAAAGCCGTCGCGGAGTTTCTTTTCGGCGACGAGCACAAAATGGTGCGGATTGACCTTTCCGAATATGCCGACGGCACGGTGGGCATCGAAAAACTCATTGGAATGCCGCGCGGCATCGTCGGTTCGGAACGCGGCGGTATTTTGACGGAACAATTGCGCGAGAATCCCTACACCGTTTTGCTGCTCGACGAGGTAGAAAAAGCCTCGCCCTACTTGATGAACCTATTCTTGCAAGCCTTTGACGAAGGCTGGCTTACGGACGGGCGCGGCAAAAAATGTTACCTCTCGGACGCCATTGTCATTATGACCTCGAACTTGGGTTCGGACAGCTTCAAAAAGTACGCCAAACCGCTCGGCTTTGGCACGAAAACGCTGGGCGAAGTGCGCGAGGTCAAAAACGAAGTGATGAAGGCGGCGGAAAATCGCTTCTCGCCGGAATTCCGCAACCGTATTGACGAAATCGTCGTCTTTTCGCCACTTACAATGGACGAGGTGCGCCAAATTGCCTTGATTTATCTCAATAAAGTGCGCCGCCAGATGGAACGCCAGGGCAAATCCGTCACCATCACCGACGCGGCAGTTGATTTGCTCACGGAAAAGGGTTTCAGCCCGACCTACGGCGCGCGTTTTCTCAAACGCCACATTGACGAAAAGGTCAAATTGCCCATTACCACCACTTGGAAACAGGGCAGCCGCTTCACCGTTGACGCGCTAGAAGGCGAAATCACCGTCACGCCGGCGGATAACCTGGCCTTTAGCTTAAATTAAGCTGTTTGAAAATAGCCATAAAAAGCACAGAACGCACAAACTCAGACTCTCTTGTGCCTCTTGTGCTTCTTGTGGCTATTTCATTTTTTTATGAGTACCGCGCTCTTACAAACCGTTCTACCGCCGCAGCCGGCGACTCCTATTTACTATCCTGAATCGGACGGTAAACCTATGGCTGAAACTGCAACTCACCGCCGTCAAATGAGCGACCTCATTGACCCTCTGGAAAATTTCTTTAGCCACGAACCGGATGTTCACGTTACCGGCAACATCATGTTTTATTACGTCGAAGGCAATCCGCGATTGTGCACTTCGCCGGACGTGATGTTCGTGCGCGGCGTGAGCAAAGAACCGCCGCGCCGCGTTTACAAACTGTGGGAAGAAGGCCCGGCCCCACAGGTGGTTATCGAAATATCTTCGCGCAAAACGTGGGCCGAAGATTTGCATAAAAAGTGGCGTTTATACGAGCGGCTGGGCGTTTTGGAGTATTACATTTTCGACCCCGAATACGATTATTTGCCCGACCCGCTGCTGGCCTTTCGTTTACAAGAGGACGGCGAACTCGCGCCGGTAGAAGTCACCGATGGACGCATTTACAGCGAAACACTCGGCTTAGACTTAGTTGACACGGGCGCAGGGCTACGCCTTTTCAACCCGCGCACGCAAGAATTTCTGCTCAACGTCCGCGAAGAACACGCGGCCCGCCTCGTCGCCGAAACCGAACTGGAACGTCTGCGGGCCGAGATTGAGCAACTCAAAAACAATACCTCTACCTAATGTTATGAAGAGCCTCGCCTTCCCACGTTTGTTTTGCCTTTTAATCTTTGCGCTTGGTTCTTTTGTCGCGCATAGCCAGACGCCAACGCCTGAGACCTTGCCCAGGTTGCCGCCGTTGGAAAAACCGAAACTTCCACCGACAGAACGTAAATTTGAGGATGTGCCGCCTGAATACCAACCTGGCAGAGGCACGGGCGATGGTGCTGGCTTTGGAGGCGGCGCTGGGCTTGGGCCAGGCATTGGCGGCGGCGGGCCTGGGCAAACCGGCCCGATTGATTACAATAAGCCTTTCACCGCTAAAGAAGTGACGCGCAAAGCTGTTTTGCTGACTAAACCGGAGCCTACTTATACTGAGCAAGCGAAAAAGCATAGTGTTGAAGGCGTGGTCACGTTGCGCGTTTTATTGTCGGCCAGTGGAAAGGTAACGACCATTTCCCCGTTAAGCCGCTTACCGGATGGCTTAACGGAGGAGGCAATTGCGGCGGCCCGGCAGATAATGTTTAAGCCAGCGCAAAAAGACGGGCGTGAAGTCTCCCAGTGGATAGTAATTCAATATGCCTTCAACCTTTTCAGACGCAAAGGCGACCCGGATTTGCTGAAAGACGCGGAAATAACTGAGCAACCGGCAGCGAAATATACCGACCAAGCCCGCGCCAAAGGAATTACCGGAAAAGTAGTTTTGGATGTCGGGTTAGACCCGTCGGGAAATGTCTTTGTGATAAAAGTAATCCAGAGTTTGCCAGAAGGTTTGACGGAACAAGCCATCGAATCCGCAAATAAAATCAAATTCAAACCGGCTGTAAGCAAAGCCGGACAACCCGTGCTTCAAGCGCAAACAGTGGAATATGAATTTAAGTTACCATAAACAATTTTGCCTTAGTTTTTTATTCGCTTTGTTATTTCTTACTAGCGGCTTCATTCAAGCGCAGACGGTGGACGGGAAAACGGATAAAGCCGAGCAGATTGTTAAGAAGGCTATCGAAGCGTTGGGCGGGACGGCGTATCTGAACGTCAAGACCGTGACGGGGCGCGGTTTGTTTACGCCTTACCAGAACGGCGGGGCGGGTTTGCCCAGCGAGTTTGTGGATTTTATCGTGTGGCCGGACCGTGAGCGCACGGAATTTCGCAGCAGTCTGGGGCGCACTTTGCAGGTCAACACGGGCGACACGGGCTGGCAGTTTGAGAACAAAGCCAAGTTATTCAAGGACATGACCCCGCCGCAAATCGCTGATTTCAAGAGCTATATTCGCACCACGACGGATAACTTGTTGCGCGGTTTTTGGCGCAAAGACGGCGCGAAATTGAGTTACGCCGGACGGCGCGAGGCTGGTTTGGGCAAACGCAACGAAGTAGTAAAACTAACCTACGCCGACGGCCTGGAGGTTGAATACGAGTTCGGCGCGCAGGATTTCACGCCCGCCAAAGTCGTTTACCGCAAGCTGAATTCAGAGGGCGTTCTGGCCCGCGAAGAAGACCGTTACGCGCAGTTCATTAACCTTAACGGCGTCAACGCGCCCTTCGTCATTGACCATTACCGCGAAGACAAACAGACCAGCCGCGTCAATTACACCGTCATCGAATATAACCGCCCGCTGCCCAATGATTTATTCGTCAAACCGGCCACCGCCAAAGCCGTGAAGTGGAACTTCTAGGCAGAGACGCGCACGGAAGTCTCGCGTGTCGTTGCTTAACACGCTTACTAACGTGCGCGTCTCTGCCTCAATCCGATTCGCGCAGCCTTTTACTCGCCAGCGTCACGAAAACCGTAAAAATCAGAATCACGAGGCCGCCAGCCGCCAAGGTGCGCGGCGCGCCAAAGCGCGTGGCGGCGGCCCCGGCCAACAGGTTACTGAAGGGCAACGCGCCAACAAATGTCAGTATCAACATACTCATCACGCGCCCGCGCATTTCGTCGGTGACAAGTTGCTGAATCATCATATTGGTCATGGCAAACGCGCCGACGCCGGATAAGCCCATAAAAAATAAGGCTATCAGTGAAATTTCCAGTTGTTGCGAAAGCGAGAACAGAACCACCCCCGCGCCAAAGATAAACGAACAGACCAAGACAGCCCAACCTTTGCGGCGAAAATTGCCCAAGAAGGCCAGCGTCAACGCGCCACAAAATGCGCCCGAACCCGAACCCGCCATTAACAGAGACAAGCCCGTCTCGCCGCCATGCAGAATATCCCGCGCAAAATGTGGAATTTGCGCCAGATAAGGCGCGCCGAAAAAAGAGTTTACCGTGCTAACCAACAACAGTAGCGTTACCCGCGGACGGCCCCGCACATAGCTAAAACCGGCCCGTAAATCGGCCCACACCGCGCCTAAGTTTTTCGTTTTGCCCGCCTTCTGCGTCGCGCTGTTGTCCGGCAAACGCACCAGCAGAAGCCCTATCACCACCGCCACAAACGAGAGGCTATTGGCGAAAAAGCAGGCCGCTGTGCCCAGACTCCGCAACGCGACGCCCGCCAGCGAAGGCCCTACAATCCGCGAAAATTGAAATTGCGCCGAATTGAGCGCGATGGCGTTGGGCAAATCTTCGCGCCCCACCAAATCCAGCGCAATCGCGTGAAACGAAGGCCCGGCCAGCGACATACAGCAACCCGTGACGAATGACAAAGCCAGAATCATCCAAACCTGCACCGCGCCGGTATAAACCAACGCCGCCAACGCCAACGCCGTCAATCCGGCCCCGATTTGCGTGAACAACAGCAACCGCCTCCGGTCAAACCAATCCGCGAACACGCCGCCCACCAGCGTCAAGACCAGACCGGGCGCGGTTGCCATAAAGCCGTCCAGCCCCAGCCAAAAAGGTGAGCGCGTCAGTTCATAAACCAGATAGCCCTGCGCCAACGCTTGCATCCACGTCCCCGTATTGGAGAGCAACGCGCCGGCCCAAAAAAGCCGGTAATTACGATGCTGCAAGGCGCGGAACATACTACGCGCCGGGGCCGTCCGGGTGTCAGTTGTGTTAAGCGGAAGAGGCATGAAGCAAAGCGCAAGACGCGCAACGGATTGCTTTTTGACTATGACAAAAGCGCGTGGTTAGGTCAACCGCGCATGAAATCAAAGAGCCTCTCAAACAGGGCTTATTCAAAGTAAGAAAATAACAACGAGCTAATACCAGTGGGCAGTGGGCAGTGGGCAATAGGCAATAGGCAGTTGGGTTCGCGGCAGCTAAACCATTTAATTTCTTTGAGATAGCTGTCATAACCAAAAACCTTAATGCGGTTATGTTAATGTAATTTGGTATAACTTGCCCGACGGATTTACTCTAACCTAACGCCGGATGTGGTTATCAATTATCATCTATCAATTATCATCTATTATGGCTACACTGGCGTTGTGACCGCAATAATTGATAAGTGATAATTGATAAGTGATAACCGGCAATGCGCCACCCTTACTTTGAATAAGCCCTGGCCTCTCAAATAAATCAGAAAGTTTCCGGCGAAACACAAAAACGATGCAAAAAAAAGAATCGAGCTTATAAAACTCTCGGTATGTACAACCAGAGATGTTTTGAGTTATCTTAGCAATATCAGGAATAAGGAGATAACGTGATGCAGAGACGCAAACCTACAATCTGGCCTTTGATTTTTGTTGTATTGGCCGCGCTTGGCTGTTCGGCGTTGGACAAAGCCCGACGGGAAATTGCAGAAGCGGGTAAACCTAAAACGCTCACCAGCTCTAATGGTAAATACCAAATAAGTATTCCCGGCGATTGGAGCGAAACCTCTAAACTCAATGAACAGGCTACGATTCAAGCCGCCAAGCTCGCCGATGAACTCTATGTTGTAGTTATTACCGAAGATAAAACGGATTTCGCCGATGATATGACGCTGGAAAAATACACTGGTATCATCATAGAACAGATGAAAGGGCGAGTAACGGACGCCGAAGCCTCTGAACCCGTTTCGCTGACTGTCAATGGCAACAATGCCACACGTTTTGAGCTAAAAGGCACTATTTCCAGCCTCAAAGCCGTTTATGTCTGCACCATTGTTGAGACCAAAGGCAGTTTTAACCAGGTTCTTGGGTGGACGCTAAACTCACGTTTCAAAGAAAATAAGCCAAAATTGGTAAGTGTGGAGGAAAGTTTTTCCGAGGTCTCAGGAGATTTGCAAAGCCCTCCGCCACCGAAACCTAAAGAATAGCCTGCGTTTCGGCCCTACGCCAGGCCGAGAGCGACGCGCCCGTGCCGCCGCGACGTTCGGCGACGATTTCCGCCAAAATGGAAAGCGCGACTTCGGCGGGCGAAATGGAGCCGATGTCCAAACCGACAGGCGCACGCACGGCATTTATTTGTGCAGCGGGAAAACCGAGTTCGCGCAAACGGTCAAGCACAATATTGGTGCGTCGTTTGCTGCCAATCATGCCGACGTAATCCGGCTGCGCGGCTAGCACGGCCCGCATACATTCCTCGTCCTCGTTGTGGCCGCGTGTCACCACCACCACCGCCACGCCGCGCCCGTTGCCGATTTCAGTGGCT
The DNA here is from genome assembly GCA_043769325.1 of Acidobacteriota bacterium. Classification (GTDB taxonomy): domain Bacteria; phylum Acidobacteriota; class Blastocatellia; order Pyrinomonadales; family Pyrinomonadaceae; genus JAYVJN01. Next base: position 1,137 of record JAYVJN010000316.1, on the reverse strand, counting down.
GTTGATTCCGTCCAATCTGTGGCCGCCACTAGGTTTAGCCGCACATCGGGAAATTGTTCACGGGTGACAAAAGCGGCGCGGTCATCAATCAGCGTCGTCTGATAGCCAATGAGCAACGCCAACCGCGCCAATGCCGCACCGACATGGCCCGCGCCGCAAATCACCAAACGCGGTTCAGGTTCGATGCGTTCACACAAGACCCGCGCGCCGCGCCAGGCCGTTAATTCCGGCGCAAACTCCTCTACGGCGTAAGTGTTAGCTTCGCGCCGCAAGCGCAGAAACGCGGGCGCGTGGCGCGTGAGGGCCGCGTCCAACTCCGCGTCGCCTAATGTGCCAACCGTCGCGGAGTCTTCTTTTACCAACAGCTTCGCGCCCACGCCTTGCTCTGCCGCCACAATGGTCACTAGCGTCGCTAAACCATCCGTTGCCAACACTTGAGCCAGCGCATCCAACAACATTTGCGAATTGTTAACCATAAACATTAACCGCAGACAACGCGGGGAAACTTCCTTCACGTCAACTGCGGTTACTTGCGCCAAGCACAGCGCACTTTGTCGCGCATTACTTTCTCTGCAACCAGTAGAAAATGATGAAACCGGCCCAGCAGAATGGTATCAGTCCGCGCAGTATAAAGGTGTGCCAGCCGTAGGTTCCGACACCCAAATAATCGTGGTAGCTGAACAGGTAAAGCGGCACCAGGGCCAGAGCTACCAGAAAATAGACCCACAACACACGGGCCGGCGAGAGACCGATTTTTTCGATTATCTGGAATTGTTGCGATTCGCGCCCGTAGCTGCGCTCTTCCTCGCCGAGTCGTATGACGTAAGCCGACAAAGGGATAAGCGGAATCATCAGCACCACAATCCAGCGCGTGGCTTCGTGCAATCCGTCGTCGCGTTTGCGGTAATCCAGCAGCGTCGTGCCAAAACCGTTGAAAGTATAGAATGATTTGGCCGGCGGTTTTAGTTGTTCCATCGCTTATAGTCACAAGGCGGCGCGCGCGGCGCAGACCGCCTCAAAGGGCGTTAAAACCAACCTTTTTTGTTTTGGACGTAGGTGCGGACAAACTCTTCGTCGGATTTGGTCAGATAGATGATGCCTTCGATGAGTCCGACAATGCTGCCTATGCCGCAGGTT
>JAYVJN010000315.1:0-3110 GCA_043769325.1 Acidobacteriota bacterium | reverse complement strand
TTCGTCCAATACTCGCGCCACAATATCCGCGCCGGACTCTGGCGCGATTGGCAAGCCGCTATCTTCAAACGCTACGGTTTATTAGCCTTAGCCGCGCTGCCGGCATATTTCTTTAATTGGTGGTGGTTGGTCGTGGCGGCTTTGTGGCTGCTCATGCTGGCGGCGCGGGCCGTCGTCGCCATCCGCCGCAACCGCGCCGCTTATCCGGCATCAAACTCGCGTAACTTACTGCGTTTGTTCGTGCTTGTTCCAATCCTCGGCACGCTGGATGCGGCGGCGTTTGCCGGCAGTTTGAACTGGCTTTTGTGGGACAAATTAAACCTCATGGGCGGGATGGACGATGCTCCTTGAGCTAAAGGATGAGGGATGAAGGATGAAGCGGAGAAAGCGCATCTGGCCGGCCGTAGCGTCATGTTTATCTCTTACAACGAGATGCTCGGCGGTTTGGGGCAGAGCCAGGTTATTCCTTATCTTCTGGGCTTGCATCATGCTGAAGGCATAAGGTTTACACTCCTGAGCTTTGAAAAGGGCGAAGCCTTTACGCCGGTAGGGAAGCAACATTGCGCCGCCCTGCAAGCGCGACTCGCGGCGGACGGCATTGAGTGGCATTTTCTGCGTTATCACCAACGCCCTTCGCTGCCGGCCACCATGTACGACGTGTTGGCGGGAACGGCTTACGCCCGCAAACTCATTAAACGCAACCAGGTGGAAATGATTCACGCCCGCAGCCACATTCCCGCAGCCATCGCTCTGTCGCTCAAAAAATCTTTCAAACTCAAACTATTATTCGATTTGCGCGGCCTGATGGCCGAAGAATACCGTGACGCCGGCCATTGGCGGGAAAACAGCGCACCGTATCGCTTAACGAAATCACTTGAACGCCGCGCATTTGCCAATGCTGATGGCTTGGTCACGCTCACCGAAGCCATCTGGCCTATCATCCGCGAGTGGCCGGGCTTGCGCGGGCGCGAGATTCCCCACGCCGTTGTGCCATGCTGCGCGGACTTGGACAAATTCAGCTTTGACGGCGATTTACGCGCCGCCAAACGCGCTGAACTGGGCGTGGAAAATCGTTTCGTCGTGGTTTATAGCGGCTCCATTGACGGCTGGTATCTGACCGCAGAGATGGCTGATTTCTGCGCCGCCGCCGCGCAAGAGCGGCCTGACGCCTTTTTTCTCTGGCTCACGCCCACGCGCCACGAACGCCTCCACGCGCTCATGCGCGAACGCGGTTTGAGTGAACAACAGTATAAAATCCTCGCTTTGCCGCCCGCAGATGTGGCATCATATCTTTCAGCGGCAGACGCGGGGCTGGCTTTTATCAAACCCTGTTTCTCAAAAATCGCCTCGTCGCCCACCAAAACGGCGGAATACCTCGGCTGCGGGCTGCCACTCATCATCAACGCCGGCATCGGTGACTCCGACGCCATCATCACCCAAGAAAAGGCCGGCGCACTCGTCAGCGAATACACGCCCGCAGCCTATCGCGCCGCCGCCAACACCGTCCGCCAAATGGCGCAAGCCGCCGCCACACGCCCGCAAATGCGCGACATCGCCTTGCGTTTGTTTGACTTACACACCATCGGCCTGGCGCGTTACGCAAAGATTTATGGTGAATTGCTGGCAGAAGCCCGCGGGTGAGCAAGGGCGCAAGTGCCGCTCTAACGCCCTTGCTCACCCGCGGGCTTCTGCCGTGATGACGCGCAGCGATTGCGGCATGACGCGCAATTCCAGTGGCGTCGCGCCGCGTAGGTTGCTGTCGGCTTCGACGGTAAACGGTTCGTTATCAAGCATTTCCACGCGCACAAAGCGGGCCTGTGGGATTGTGACTTTGGGGTTAGCGATGTGGCCGCCGGTGCGTATGCGGGGCAGTTCGCGGAGGATTTCGGCGCGGCTGAGTCCGGTGGAGAGCAGCGCGTCGAGGCGTCCGTCGTCCAGTTTTGCGGCGGGCGCGAACATCATGCCGCCGCCGGCGTAGGGCGAATTGGCGAAGGTGAGCAGGTTGGTGGTGAATTCGCGTGGCGGTTCGTTGTCTAACGTGACGCGCACGCCGCGTTCGCGCCAATCCCGCAACGCGCTCAAGGCAGCGAGGGCGAAACGCCCCCCGCCCGGCATTTTTTGCAGCAAACCGCTTTGGGCGCGGACTCGTTCGATGACTTCAACGCTGATGCCTAGCGAAACTAAATTGAGCGCGATGAAACGCTGTGCGCCGCCATCCGTTGTGCCATAGAGCGTGTCCAGCATCCTACCGGGCCGACGTGAAATCAACGCCGCCAGCCATTTTTCGAGCGGCGCGGGCTTGCCTTTCGTCAGGGCGCGGGTGAAATCGTTGCCGGTTCCGGCGGGTAACGGCGCGAAAACAGCATTAGCGTTAATGGGCGTCGGCAAACCGTTTTTATCTAATTCATTGAGGTCAAAAAAGCCTGTTGCCGTTTCGCCCAGAGTGCCGTCGCCGCCCACTGCCGCGATGGTTTCGTAACCGTTTTGCAGCGCGTGGCGCGTTTGTTCGGTTGCCTCGCCGGGGCCGTGTGTTTCGTGCGCGTCGTAAAGCAAACCGGCGGCGTTTAGTGCCTGGCGCACAATGGGCCAGGCGCGGCGCGCGTGTCCGGCGGCGGGGTTGTAAATAATAAGCGTGCGTGTTTGCGTCGGCATCAAAGCAAATGACTTTAGCGGAAGGCGAACTTTCCACCAAGCATGGTTTCCAGAAAATTGGCAAGGCCGCAACGCGGCAGTGGGCAGTTAAGAAGCCGCGTGGTGCTATATCCTTCAAGAAAAAGAATTTTCGCCACAGATTACACAAATTCCACAGATTATTGGTTTTATCTGTGTAATCTGTGGCATTACTGAGCGGCATAGGGTTTGCTAGGCCGAGTTCAGAAGGTTAATTAGCTGCGAATCCATCGCTTGATGTAAGGAGTTCTTGAGTACCACCAGCCAGTCTTTGGATATTTTCCACGATTCGTAAAATACTTTGGCAATATTTTTGCTCCATTCCGGCGGACTTTCCGTCTGCGCCACACTTTTTTCTGCCAGTTTTCCCTCGCGCGTCTCTTTTTTAACGCCAGCTTTTCCTCTCGCTTGACAAGCTTGTTTCAAGCGCAGCAGCAAAA
>JAYVJN010000314.1:0-14279 GCA_043769325.1 Acidobacteriota bacterium | reverse complement strand
TGACGGGAACAACTCACCGGCAGCAGCACCGCACAAACCCCGTCGCTACCGCTCTGGGTACTGACTTTATCCGTCAAGACAAACTTGACTGAACACTAGTCTTTCTTCGTGAGGGCGTTGCGATACATGCAAACTCTCCGCCGGAGTTATTATTCACCCTACTTCCGCGAGGGCTGAATGCAGAAGCAGAACTCCGTATTGCTTTATCGCTAGGAGCTAACCCCAATACCCCGGCACAACTGCTGACTGAATTGCTATCGCTGCTCAACCCTGAGTTGGTTGATGGAAGTCGCCGTGAGAACTGGCGCTATGAAGAGTTAGCGGTAAGAATTCTAACTCATCGCAATTGTCCGGCTGAAAATGCGCTTCATTTCCTGACCAACGCTAAACTCCCGCGAAAACTCAAGGCGAAAATCTTGGAAGCAGGGCGACAAGACTTGCGAGACGAAATCATTTGACATAACTCACGATGTAATTACAATGTAGCTATGAAAACTACCATCGTCACTATCGGCAATTCGCAAGGCGTAAGGATTCCCAAGATTTTGTTGGAGCAGAGCAAACTGACGCGAGAGGTTGAACTCGAAGTTTGCGCGGAAGGCATTTTGATTCGTGACGCCCGCAAGCCGCGAGCAAGTTGGGGTGAAGCGTTCAAATTGATGGCGGAAAACGGCGACGACGGTTTGCCCGACGAAGTTGCGCCCACCGTTTTTGACGAGGAAGAATGGCAATGGTAAAGCGTTTTGCGGTTTATCTGGTCAATCTTGACCCCGCTATCGGCAGCGAAATCCAAAAGACGCGCCCCTGCGTGGTAATCTCGCCCGATGAGATGAACCGCCACATAAAAACCGTTATCGTGGCCCCCATGACCTCACCCGGCAAGAGTTACCCCACGCGAATCGCCTTCAAGTTCAAGCGGAAACAGGGCTTTATCGTGCTTGACCAAATCCGCACGGTGGACAAAGTTCGCCTGGTCAAATGGTTAGGCGATGTTGACGCAACGACACAAAAGAGCTTGCTTGCCAAACTCGCCGAAATGTTTGCCGAATAAGTTACTCACGTTACGCAGTTGTTTGGTTCTGCGGCTGTGCCGCCTGATGTGCGGCGACGGCTCTGCCTCGCTGGAACTGCTTTCCCCAAAGATTTAGAGGCTTTGCCTCCGGCGGCGTAGCCGCAACAGGTAGAGGGGCCGGGCTACCGGAAAGGCGTAGCCCTTCCGCACATCAGGCGGCACAGCCGCAACAGCGCGTAACATGAGTAAGTTAGACGAACACTGCAAAGACCTCATTCGACAACAGCACGCCGCGCCGCGTCAGGCGCAGATTCTCGCCACTAAATTCAATCAATTCAGCTTCTTGCAGCCGCGCCAAATCGTCGGCGTAGCGTTCGCGCACGTTGACGCCGTAGCGTGTCGCGTGGAGGCGCGTATCCACGCCGCGCATGAGGCGTAGGCCCAAGAATAATGCTTCGGCTTGGGCTTCATCGTCGCTTAACGTCGTGCGTTCGGTTACGGCGTCGCCGGTGGTTTCAATCAGTTCGGTGTAGCGGCGGGCGTCGCGTTCGTTGGCCCAACGGTGAGGGCCGCCGTCGTGGGAATGGGCCGAGCAACCGAAGCCATAGACGGGCGCGTGGAGCCAGTATTTCGTGTTGTGGCGCGATTCGTGAGCGGGGCGGCAGAAGTTGGAGATTTCGTAATGTTCGTAACCGGCGGCGGCGGTTTTGTCGAGCAGCAGTTCGTACATTTCGGCGGCCAAATCGTCGTCGGGTTGGGGTTGTGCGCCGCGACGGATTTGGTCGGCCAGCGGCGTGCTTTCGTGGACTTCGAGCAGGTATAACGAAAGGTGTTCCGGCTGTAACTTTAAGGCTTCGTTGAGGTTGCGCTCCCAAGCGGCGAGCGTTTGCGCGGGCAGTCCGGCGATGAGGTCGAAACTGACGTTGGCGAATCCGGCGTCGCGCAGGTAATCAATGGTCTGGCGCACATCGGCGGCATCGTGGCGGCGTCCCAATCGTTTTAACTCATCGTCGTCAAAGGTTTGCGCCCCGAAACTGGCGCGGTTGACGCCCAAACCGCGATAGTCGCGCAAGGTTTCAACAGACAGAGCGCCGGGGTTCATCTCCATTGTGATTTCGGCGTCAGGGGCAACCGCAAAACGCTTGCGAACGGCGGTGAGAATTGTCCCAACTTGCGCGGGCGTGAGGAGCGAAGGCGTGCCGCCGCCGAAGTAAACCGTATCCACCTGTTGGATGTTATCTAGCTCAAACAGTTCGATTTCGCGCACTAATGCTGCAACATAACGCGCCGCCAAGGGGCCGTCGTATTGGCCCGTCGCAAAGTCGCAATACGAACAACGCGAACGGCAAAACGGTATGTGCAGGTAAACGCCGGCTTGGGGGTTGGGGGTTGGGGGTTGGGGGTTATCGTTTTCCATTGCTTTTGCTAAAACCGCAACGCAGATGACTGGAACGCGAGTAGCCTTACTCGCATGAGCGCAAAGCGCGAAAAACCGTAACGGGAGCGGCGTGTTTCTCTAAATCGAGGCTTGTCACGCATGGGCGTTACTCGCATTCGCTCGTTGCGGACAAGGCTGTCCGCGCTCCAGTCGTGACGCGCTCCTTTTCTAGGGTTCACAGGTCAGCACCAAGCGGCCCGTGACGGCCCCGCGTTTGAGGTCTTTGAGGGCTTCGTTGGCCTGTTTGAGCGGGCGGGTTTCGACGCGACAACGCATCTTTCCGGCGGCGGCGAGTTCGAGCGTCTCGCGCATATCTTCCAGTGTGCCAACAGATGAGGCTACGATGCGGGCCTCGCGGGAAGACAACGCGCTGCCCGTGAAACTCAGAGGTTCGGCGGGCAAACCGACAACGACAATCGTGCCCGACGGACGCAAGTAGGCGATAGCTTCGTCGTAGGCGGCCTTCGCGGTGGCGGTGACAACGGCAAAATGCGCCCCGCCGAGTTTGCGAATGGCACGGACGGCGTTTTCAGTGGCGGCGTTAAAAGTGTGCGTCGCGCCGAGTTCGCGGGCCAACGCCAGTTTGTTGTCGTCTATATCAACCGCAATGACTTCCGCGCCGTAATGGTTGACCAAAAGTTGCACCGCCAGATGCCCCAGCCCGCCAATACCGGACACCACCACGCGGCGGCCCGTTGGGATTTGCGCCAGTTTCAAGGCCCGATGCACCGTCACGCCGGCGCAAAAGAGCGGCGCGGCTTCGGCGTCGGTCAAAACGTCCGGCACGCGCACGGCGTAAGTGGCTTTGGCCCGCATCAGTTCCGCATAGCCGCCGTGCACCGAAAGGCCCGTAATGAGTTGCTGCGGGCAAAGATTGTCCAAGCCCTCCAGACACAGTTCGCACGCGCCGCAAGCCCAATGAATCCACGCCACGCCGACCCTGTCACCAATGTTTAAGCCGTTGACATCTATGCCTTTGGCAATCACTGTGCCGACCACTTCATGCCCCAGAATCAGATTGGGCTGCATGATTTTCAGCAAATGCGGCCAATCTGCATTAGCCAAATGCAAATCCGAATGGCACACCCCGCAAGCCGCCACGCGCAGCAAAACCTCGTCGGCTTCCGGCACGGGCGCGGCGATTTCAGCGATAACCAACGGCTGTTTGTATTCTTGAATGTAGGCGGCTTTCATCCAATCTGGGTTCGCAGTCATCTTGACTGCGTAATGAGCGCGTTAGCGCGAAAAGGCGGCAACCAAAGGAATATCTGTTGCGGCTAAGTTGTTTTCTTGAGGCGTTAAGCTAACGCTGCCGGCGCAGTCAGGATGACTGCGAACCCAGAGTTCAGTAAGCCTTCACCTCGGCGATGGCCTGGAAAACGTCGTCCACTTGTGGCAGAATGCGGTCTTCCATCTGCGGGGCGTAGGCGACGAAGGTGTCCATTGCCCCTACGCGCTTGACCGGCGCGTCGAGGTATTCAAACAATTCAGTGCCGATACGGGCCGCGATTTCCGCGCCGTAACCCCAGGAAAGCGTGTCTTCATGGGCCACGATGACGCGGCTGGTCTTTTTGACCGATTCGGCTATCGCGTTCCAGTCGTAGGGGTTAAGCGTCCGCAAATCAAGGATTTCGACACTCACTCCAAGCTGTTCGGCGGCTTTTTTGGCGGCGGTCAGCGAACGGTTGACCAACGCGCCGTAGGTTATGATGGTGACATCCGTACCTTCGCGCACCGTGCGGGCCTTGCCGAAGGGAATCATAAATCCATCGGGCGGATACTGCGATTTGTTATAGACCTGACGGTATAAGTGTTTATGTTCCAAGAATAACACAGGGTCGTCGCAGCGAATCGCGGTGCGCAAAAGGCCGTTGGCGTCCAAAGCGTTAGACGGGTAAACGACGCGCAAGCCCGGTATATGCGTAAAGAGCGAGACGCCGGATTGCGAGTGATAAACTCCACCGCCATTGAGGTAGCCGCCGATAGGCACGCGAATCACAAGCGGGCATTTCCAGTCGCCCGCCGAACGCCAGCGAATCAGGGCCAATTCGTTGCGTATCTGGTGGTAAGCGGGCCAGATGTAGTCGAAAAACTGGATTTCCACAACGGGTTTGAGGCCCCGCGTCGCCATGCCGATAGCGCGGCCCACGATGTTGGCTTCGGCTAAAGGCGAGTTGAAAACCCGCGCGCCGCCGAAATTGCGTTGTAAGTTGTGCGTGACTTTGAAGACGCCGCCTTTGCCTTTGACCTCTTCCAGACTTTCCTCGCGGGAGCAATCGGCCACATCTTCGCCAAAGACGACGATGGACGAATTTCGCGCCATTTCCTCGTTCATGCAACGGTTGATGAGGTCAACCATCGTGCCGGCGTTGCCGGTGAGTTCCGCATTGGCTTCGTTGTCAAACTCTGCCGCCGTCGGGTCAACATAAGGCGAATAGACGTGATTAGTGGCGGTTTCCGGCGCGGGTTGCGGACTATCAAGCGCAATATCGGCGGCCTCGTTGACCCATTGGTTAACCTCTTCGCGCGTATTGGCGAGGTCTTCCTCGGTTGCTAAACCTTCGCTTATAAGCAGCGTGGCAAAGCGCGTCACGGGGTCGCGGGCCACTTCTTCTTCGCGTTCGGCGGCGGCGCGGTAGAGTTTTTCGTCGTCGGAAAGCGAATGCGAATAAGGGCGAATCACTTTCGCGTGCACCATCGCCGGGCCGTTACCGGCGCGACAACTCGCCACCGCGCGGCGCATGGTTTCCAAAGATTCGAGAAAATCCGTGCCGTCGCAGCGTTGGATGAACAGGTTGGGAAAGCCTTCGACGAGGCGCGACACGCTGCCGCCCGCCGTCTGTACTTCGACGGGGACGCTGATGGCGTAACCGTTGTCTTCAATGAGAAAAAGCACCGGCAATTTCAGGTTGCAAGCCGTGTTCAAGGCTTCCCAAAACTCGCCTTCGCTGGTTGTGCCGTCGCCCACGGAAACAAACGTCACTTCGTCGGCTTGCGGGCGCAAAACGTAGTCTTGCGCGCCGGGGATTTGCTTGGCCCGCCAGTTGGCTTCGGCGCACCCGACGGCTTGCAAAAGCTGCGTGCCGGTGGGCGATGAAGAGGTCGGGATATTGAGCGCAACGTGGCCCCAATGCGAAGGCATCTGCCGCCCGTGCGAATTGGGGTCGGACTCCGCGCCCACGCCGCTCAAGAGCATTTCCAAGGGCGTCATGCCCAACTGTAAACACAGTGCGCGGTCACGATAATATGGGTAAAACCAATCATAACCGGCTTTTAGCGTCATGCCGGCGGCGGTCAAAATCGCCTCGTGGCCTGCGCCGCTGATTTGAAAGAAGATTTTATTTTGCCCCTTGAGCTGCATCTCCTTGTCGTCAATACGGCGCGACAAATACATCGTGCGATAGACGCCCAGCATCGCCTCGCGGTCTAAACCTTGATAATCACGAACTTGTAAAACAGTTGACATAAATAATAACTCCTAATGATTTAATCAGCCGGACTCAATTTGCCGGCGCGTGCGGCGCACAAAGTTTTCCAAGTCTTCTTTCGCCGGCAAGTGCTGTAAGTATTGCGAGACAAACACTTGATTGGTCAACCCGCCGAGCGCGTATTCAACGTGCGTCTCGTTTTTGTCCGCGCACAAGACCAGGCCGACGGGCGGGTTTTCACCTTCTACCATCTCTTCGGCTTTGAGGTAGTTGAGATAAAAATTCATCGCGCCGGCGTACTCGTGCCTGAACTTGCCGGTCATCAAATCAATGGCTACAAGACATTTCAAACGGCGGTTGTAGAGCAGTAAGTCTATGTAATAGTGTTCGTTATCAAACGTCACGCGCCGCTGCCGGGCGACGAAACAGAAACCTTCGCCGAGTTCCAGCAGAAACTCTTGCAAATGGTCGAGCAACGCCTTTTCCAACTGCGCTTCGGAATACTGTTCCCCATGCGGCAAACCCAGAAACTCGAAAACGTAAGGGTCACGAATAACCGCCGCCGGAGTGTCCGCGATTTGCCCTTCCTGCGCCAGTTTGAGAACGCCCTCTTTATCGCGGCTCAAACCCACGCGCTCATAAAGCAAGCTGTCAATTTGCCTGAGTAACTCCCGTGTTCCCCAATGGTTACGCATTGACTCCAATTCGTAAAAGGCGCGTTTGAGCGGGTCGTCAATACGCATCAATTCAATAAAATGCGTCCATGACAGGCGAAGAAACAGCTTGCTGAAATAAGCGTCGTCTTGCCATTCAAGTTTGTCAATTTGCACGCTTGGCGACACTGGCAACCGTAGATTGAATTGCGAAATCAGTGATTTCGCAATTGGGTAACGCAAATAGAACTGACGGAACATCTCAAGGTAACGCTTGGCAAAACCTTTGCCTATCCGCCGCCGCAAATCCTTAGCCAAACTTGGCAGCAGCTTTTCGCCATAACCGGCGCGGTCTTGGCCGTGTTGCTCGTATTCAAAGATGTGGTAGCCAATCAGCCAATTTCGCAAGGTCAAGGCCAAATTGACGGCTTGGACAGCCTGGCGTTGCGTTTGGTCATGGGCCGACGCGATGGCCTCTACCAACGCATCGTAATTCGTCGCACCGCCGGTTGCTGCAAGCGCGGTTTCCGGCGGCGTGGTTTTATCCTTTTTCTTAGCCATAGCGAGGGTTAAACTATTTATTCGTAATCCATTTCCAACGTCATGCGGTAATCTTCGGCCATTGAAGGATGATTGTGGGCCAGCGCGGTCTGGATGCCTTTTTCGTAAGCGGCGCGGGCCTTGTCGCGCATCCCCGTGCGTTCACAGGCGCGGGCCAGCATCCCGTAAGCCGCGCCTTCGTCCGTTGCGCGGGCCAGGTATGCGTCCAACGCCGCAACCGCTTCGGGCCAGCGTTCGGCCTTTAATAATTCGTTCGCCAGACCGAAACGCACCATCGTGTTGTCGGGGTCGGCGGTAAGCATTTGCTGAAAAACTTCAATGCGTGATGTTGCCATATTTTATGAATTTAGCTGCGCTTTATCGCCAAGTTTCGCTTTAAGCAACATTCGCAGTTGGGATTGCTGCAAATCATCGGCAAAGGCTTTCTTAGGCAAAAACCGGGCCAGCTGTTTGGCTGAGTAAAAATAAAAGTCGTCTTCAGTTTCAGCAACTTTAATAATCGCGCCCCAACAGCACTCAAACTGCTCTAACGCCCCTTTTGCCTTTAACCCGTTAGCGTCGAAGGTATATGTAAACAGTCCCTGCGCTGCGGGCAATTCAGAGACAGTTCTTATCCGATAGCTTTCAATCATAGGAATCGCCACCACTATCACAAGACCTATCGCAATTAAGGGGGCCAGCCAAGTAAAGTTCAAATATGCCGAACGCCCATAAACCAGACCAGGCACGGCTAAACCTACTATCAGGCCGATATACACTCCCCGCATTAACCCCCGCCGCATAAATTTGCCGGCGCGGGAATAATCTTCCGCGTTGTACTCAAATGTTATCGTAATCGGTTGCATTCAAACACGGTTCAAAAAGTTCTCCAAGACAAACACTTTACGGATACGAAAGCGCAAAGGGCTTTGAACCAGCGCGGCGGCTTTCAGGTTTTCAAAGCCAGCGACGAAATACGGCTCACGACACGCCGCGACGGACGCCAACCACGCCGGCGGCTCAAGGCGCAGTTCGTCGCACAAAGCCTCAGCGGTGGAGGCCAAAAGCGCATCCATTTTGTCGTCGCTCAGGGCAAAAGGTTCGCGGATAGCGCGTCCGTCCCGCGCTTGGCGAAACTCGTCCACAAAATCCATGAGGTGAATTTTCCACCATTGCGGCTCTTGCGCGATTTTCTCTTTAGTGGCTTTTAGCGTCGTCATGGCTTGCGCTCAAACATTTCTTCCAACAGGAAAACCGTCTCCGGCTTGATTTCTTTGCGCGGGTAGTAATGACGCACGATTTCCGTCACTTGCTCAACATTTTCTAGCTGCAAATCGTTGAGCAAGAATGCTATATCGTCGGCATCAGAAGTGTCGGCGCGGGCTGCCAAGACTTTCATCGCCAACAAATAATCCGTTTCCGGCACATAAACTTTCAGGTTCGGCAAATCTAAAAAGATGCGCTGTTGATGTTCAACTACAAACATCTTGACCGCGAAGTTTAGCCAACCTGTTGCCAGTCCGTGCCTTTCGCCGACAATGCCGGCGGCCTGTCGAATAGCTTTGACCGGCTCAAAAATGGCGTCTATGTCTTTGGTCGCGGGCCGCGCTTTATAGACCAAACACATCACCGCGCCGCCGTACAAACAAAGCTCACCCTTCACGTCCAACGCGCAGAGTTCGTCGTTCAGTTCGCTTAGATACCGTTTAATTTCCTCTGCGGTCATGGGCTAATGATTATCGGGATTATCTACCGCCAAGCCTTCCAACGCCGCTGCTTTGTTGAGGGCCTTGTCTGATGAAATCACGGTCAGCACTAATCCCAACGTAAGACAGTCATAATTTACTTCTCGCGCTGCCGCCAATTGCACGGCGTCATAGCCGCGCAAAGCATACTTATCCGCCAGATTCGCTGCATCCGCAAGCAGGTTGCGGGTTACGTCAACCGATTGGAAGAATTTCGGCAACTCGCTTTGTAAGTGCCGCCAAACCAACGCTTTATCACTACTTGAGAGGTGACCGGCGCGAGCGCGACGGGCTAAAGCAGAAACAACTTCAACTACCGTAATACCGGCGATGAAATTTTTATTGCCGGCTGTCGGGTCAGTCAGGCCGGAAACCCAACCAGAGCCGGTTTCCGCTATGTACCGCTTAACCAATGCGCTGCTATCAAAGAAGTAAACCGCCATTAACCGCGTTCCTCAATGATGGTTTCCGAAACAGGCCGTCCCGCGACAGAAACAGGCCGATAATCGTGAAACGCCTTAATGTCATCAACAGTGAGCCGTTGCCGGGGTTCACTAATAACCCCGCGCGCCCGCAATCTCTCAATCAAGTCTGCCTCTGCGCTGTGGCTTGGGGCCGTCATCTCGTTTAGCTTGGCAGTTAATTCGTGGATAGCTTCGGGCGGCCAGGTCTGCACCTCGCTGATTACTTTTTCGACTTCTGTGTTCATAATTATCACCCTCTCTATTTGCCCGGCATAATCAATTTGGCGATGGTGTTGAGTTGCATATTGGAGGTGCCTTCATAAATCGCGCCGATTTTGGCGTCGCGGTAAAATTTCTCCACCGGATAGTCTTTGACATAGCCATAACCGCCATATAGTTCAACGGCTTGCGAGGCGCAACGCTCGGCGGCGCGGGACGAGTAGAGTTTTGCCATCGCCGCTTCTTTCAAGAAGGCGCGGCCCGCGTCTTTCAACCGCGCCGCGTTATAGACCAACAAACGCGCCGCTTCCACTTCCAACGCCATTTCCGCGAGTTGGAACTGCACGCCTTGAAATTCGTTGATAGATTTGCCGAACTGTTTGCGTTCCGCCGTGTATTTTAACGAGCATTCCAACGCGCCGCGAGCGATGCCGACCATCTGCGCCCCGATGCCGATGCGCCCTTCGTTCAGGGTTTCGATGGCGATTTTGTAGCCTTTGCCAAATTCGCCCAAGACGTTCTCTTTTGGCACGATGCAGTCTTCAAAAATAAGCTCTGTGGTCGAAGAGGCGCGGATGCCTAACTTGTTCTCTTTCTTGCCGATAGAGAAACCGGCAAAGCCTTTTTCGACGACAAATGCCGTGATGCCGCGATAGCCGTCTTCAGGTTTGGCGTTGGCAAAAACGATAAAGATGCCCGCTTCGTTGCCGTTGGTAATCCAGAGTTTTTGGCCGTTTATGACATAATGGTCGCCTTTGTCAACGGCTTTGGTCGTTAAAGCAAAGGCGTCGGAACCCGAACCGGCTTCGCTCAAGGCATATGCGCCAACGGTGTCGGCGGCGAGTCGCGTGAGATATTTTTTCTTAATGTCGTCGTTGCCCCAGCGTTTGAAAGCGTTGTTGACGAGCGTGTTTTGCACGTCCACGCAGACTGCGACGGAGGCGTCAATCCGCGCCATCTCTTCAATTGCCAGAATTGAATTGAACAAGGTCGAACCCGTCCCGCCGTACTGTTCGGGGATTTCGATGCCCATTAAACCCAATTCAAAGCACTGTTTAAGTAACGTCGGGTCAATCTTCCCGTGTTCTTCCATCGCTTCGACACGCGGGCGAATCTCGCCTTCGGCAAATTCGCGCACGCTGCCGCGAAACATATCCTCGTCTTCGGTCAGCGTGGTCAACGCTTGGCTCTCAATTTCCGACATAGCTGCTTGGCTCATAAAATAAGTCCTCTCTCTCTTTAATAATGACAGGCCCGTTCAATAAACCATAATAATCAAGCTATAAGCCAAAGGCAAAGGCGGGCGCGGTCTTTGAACTCTGGCCTTTGATTTGCTTGTCAAGTGCAAGTACCCTTAAAGGCGGCGAAGGCATGAACGAAAACGGCGGCCACAAAACACAAAGAGCGAAACCATTAGCTTTATTGCTGATGGCGTTGGGCGCAGGGCTGTTCGCGTATTTCGTCTGGAAAGCGCGGCCCGCTGAGATTGTCGCCAATTTGCGGCAGTTGGGCGTAGGCTTTTTGCTCCTTTTGCTGTGTAGCGGCGCGCGCAAGGCCGTCCGCGCCCTGGCCTGGCAGCGTTGCGTCGAACAACCGTATAAACTACGATTCATTGACGCTTTCCGCGCTATTGTGATGGGCGACGCCATCGGCAATGTGTTACCTTTGGGCACTTTGGTCGTGGCTGAACCGGCGAAAGCGGTTTTCGTGCGCGAGCGCGTGCCATTGTTGGCGGCGTTGGCCGGCATCACGATTGAGAATCTTTTTTACAGCCTCTCGGTCTCAATCTTCATGCTGTCGGGGATGCTCACGCTGCTGCTGAGTTTTCCTAACCTGCCAAAACCATTGCGGATAGCGGCTTGGGCCACGTTGGGCGGCGTGGGTGTTTTCGTTGTGTTATGGTTGTTTGCGGTCACGCGGCAATGGCGTTTCATTAGCGGCGTGTGCCATTGGCTGTACGGCAAAGGCGTTTTACGCAAGCAGTTAGAGACGGGCCGCGAAAAGGCGCGGCAGTTGGAAGACAAAATCGCCGCGTTTTACCAAACTAACCGCGCCGGATTTTTGCTCATCTTGCTGTTGGAAGCCGGTTTCCACTTTTTCGGCGTGCTGGAAGTCTATATTACGCTGCGCTTTATCAGCGCATTGGTCGCGCCCACACTATTGGCGGCATTTCTCTTTGAATCGGTCAACCGCGTTATCAACGTCAGTTTCAAGTTTATCCCCATGAAAGCCGGAATTGACGAAGCCGGCACGGGTTGGCTGGCGAAAGCATTAGGCTTTGGCACGAGCATCGGCGTCACAGTGGCGATTTTACGCAAAGCCCGCGACATTTTCTGGGCTGCCCTCGGCGCGTTATTATTGCTCCAACGCGGCTTTTCGCTGCGAACGGTGGGCGCGGAAACTAAGGCCGCGCTGCAAGAAACCAGTAGCTAATTGTCAGGATGCCAGTTTCTTCGGCAATGATTCTAATGTTGCTAAAGCGGGCGCAAGCGGCCCTTCCTAACCTGCCAGGTTGCCGAAGTCTAATGTTGCTTTTGCAGGTACTTCCAGCAAACCAAGCCGGCCAACCCACCTGGCAGGTTAGGAAGGGTCGCTTGCGCCCGCCGCTTGAGCAACTCAAATCTTATCAGAAACCAAGTTTGTGTTATCCTTAGCCGCATGGCGCGTAAATGGTCAAACGAAAACCTGCCTGGCGCATTGCACTTCGTCACCGGCAATGTCAGCAATCGCCAGACAGTCTTTCGCCGCGACGATTGCAGCCAAAAGTTTCTTGAGATTTGTGTTCAATTGCGCGCCTCATGGCCTTGTAAAATAATCGCCTACGTTATCATGCCAGACCATTTTCATCTGGTAGTAAACCCCTGCGACGGCAACATTAAAGGATTCGCCGGCGCACTGAAAAGCCTCGCCGCCAAGCGGATAATTGAATTGACCGGCGCGGAAAAATGGGCGGTGAAAGACAGCGCGGAGCATTAAGTCTGGCAAGAGAGTTTCCACGCGCAGCCTTTGTGGAGCAACTGGATGATTTGGCAAAAAATCCATTACATCCACGCCAATCCGGTCAAGGCGGGCCTGAGCAAATCCGCTAAAGATTATCGCTGGACGAGTTTTCGCGCTTTTTATGAGGGTACAGGTGAGCCAATCGCCATTGACGCCAAAGATTGGTGGTGGCCCGATGATGTGCGAAAATTGGCTGAGGCAATGGGTGAAAAGCTAAGTTGAGTGGTAGCCGAGAGCGGGCGCAAGCGACCCTTCCCGACCTGCCAGGTCGCGCGAGTTTAGTGTTGCTTTTGCAGGTACTTCCAGCAAACCAAGCCGGCCAACCCACCTGGCAGGTTAGGAAGGGTCGCTTGCGCCCGCTGCTTTGTAACCAAGAACCTTCTGAGGAATCTTATATATGCGCCGTTTAATGTATATTTTACTATTACTTACTCTATTATCATTGCCCGCCTACGCGCAGAAGCGCGCGCGCGTCACGATTCTTTCCACCACCGATTTGCACGGCAACATTCTGCCCATTGATTACTACACCAACAAGCCGGACAATCGCGGTCTGGCGAAAGTTGCCACGATAATCAAACAGGCGCGTAAGGAAGACCCGAATCTTATCCTCATTGATTCCGGCGACACGATTCAAGGCACGCCCCTAGCCTATTACCACAATAAAAAGAACAACGCGCCGCCCGACCCTATGATGCTGGCGATGAACGCGCTCGGCTATGACGCGCTGGCCGTCGGCAATCACGAATACAACTTCGGCCTCGACGTGCTGAACAAGGCCCGCCGCGAGGCCAAATTCCCCTGGCTCTCTGCGAATACTTATAAAGTAGGCACACAAGAGACTTACTATCAGCCTTACATACTGAAAGAAGCCAACGGCGTGCGCGTTGGGATTCTGGGCCTGACGACGGCGGGCGTGCCAAACTGGGAAAACAAACCCAACTACGCCGGCCTGGAATTTCGCGCCCCGATTGACGAAGCGCGGAGATGGGTTCAAATATTGCGCGAGAAAGAGAAAACTGATGTTGTGATTATCGCCATGCATATGGGCCTGGAGGAAGATTTACGCACCGGCGAAGCCTCACCCGGCCAGGTCGCGCACGAAAACGAAGCCCTGGCGATTGCCCGCAACGTGCCTAGCGTGGACGCGATTTTCATGGGCCACACGCACCGCGAAATACCTGCGCTTTTTGTCGCCGGTTCATTTGTGCGCGGCGTGGTTAGCAATTCAGCCCGTGCGCCTTTTTTCGTTTACAATAATGTGCTACTCACACAAGCCAATCATTGGGGCCGCCACTTGGCTCGCGCCGACATCTATTTAGACCAAGACGCTAAAACCAAACGCTGGCAAGTCGTTGCCAAGCAAGCGCGCACAATTCCGATGGACGACAAGGTGCAGCCCGACGCGGAAATCGTGGCCCTCGCCAAGCCTTACGACGAAGAGACGCAAGCCTATCTGAGCAAAGTAATCGGGCAATCCAGCACCGAACTGACCGCGACGGACGCTCGTTTTCATGACAATGCCCTGCTCGACCTGATTCAGCGCGTCCAACTCGAAGCCGGCAAAGGCGATGTCTCAATGGTTGCGCCCTTCAATTTACAGGCCCGCGTCGCCGCCGGCCCCGTCACTGTGCGCGACATCGCCGGGCTGTACATCTACGAAAACACGCTCGTCACGCTGGAAGTCACGGGGCAACAGCTAAAAGACGCGCTGGAACATTCGGCGCGATTCTTTCGCCCTTACGAAGCCGGCAAAACGCCCGCCGAATTGGTGGACGAC
>JAYVJN010000313.1:0-6356 GCA_043769325.1 Acidobacteriota bacterium | reverse complement strand
GAAAGCGAATTTGGCATGAACCGCGACGAATTGCTGTGCCATCTTGACGCGCAAAATATCGAAGCGCGGCCCGTCTGGAAACCCATGCACCTGCAAAAGTTATACGCCGACGCGGAATGCTACGGCGGCGCGGTGGCCGAAGACATCTTCCGGCGCGGCATCTGCCTGCCGAGTTCAAGCAGTCTGACCGCCGACGAGCAAGCGTGGGTTATTCAATCAGTTCGCGCCGCAAAGAAATGAGCGCGTTATGACTGGAGCGCGGACGGCCTCGTCCGCAACGAGCCGAAGGCGAGTAAACCCCGTAACTAACGGGCCTTATCATTTTAACGGGCCGTTGGCGCAACTGGTTTTCGCGCTTTGCGCTCATGCGGACAAGGCTGTCCGCGCTCCCGGCGCACCATATAATTTTCAATGGAAACTAAATCACTAACCGAAGGTAACGGCGCATTAGCGCGGCGCGGCGGCATTGACGAACCAAAAGCCGCCGCCAAATGGCTGGGCCGCATAATTTTTTATGGCTTGCTGGCCTCAATCGCGCTGGCGGCTGTGCCTTACGGGACGGCAGAGCCCTGGTCGCAATCGCTTTACGGCGTGTTCGTTTTCTTATTGACGGGCTTGGCCTTAGTGGAAATCGCGGTGAGCCGTTCGTGGCCGCGCAGTGATTGGCTGTGGCTGATATTGCCGTTGTCGGGCTTGTTGGCGTTGATGCTGGCGCAGACCGTCGCGGTTGGCGCGTCGCCCACGCTGCCTTTGCCTGTGCCGGCCTGGTGGACTATTAGTTTTGACCCTTACGAGACACGCTTTGCGGCGTTTCGTTGGTTGACATTGATGTTGACGGGCGCGTTGCTATTTCGTTACACGGACAGTCCGCGCCGCTTGCGGGCGTTGCTCTTTTTGGTTGTCAGCGTGGCGGTTTTGAGCGCGGGCTTCGCGTTGGCGCGTATCGCCGGACAAAAGACGGAAGGCTTTATTTTGCCGCGTTTACCGGTGGGCGAAAAACGCGCCGGGCAGTTTATCAGCCGCAACCATTTCGCCTTTATGTTAGAGATGGCGTTGGGTTTACTGTTAGGGTTAATGGCCGGACGCGGTGCCCGACGCGAGAAACTGGCGTTATTATTAGGCCCGGCGTTACTGCTCTGGGCCGTGTTGGTGATGTCCGGTTCGCGGGGCGGCTTGCTAGCTTTCGTGGCGCAAATTGTCTTTGTCGGTTTGCTCTTTGGCGTTGTCTCTGGCGGCAGCGCGTTGAGCCGTTCGTGGGCTTTGCGCGTCGTGTTGTTGGGTGGGTTGCTGGCGAGCGTCATCGGCGGGACGCTGTTATTGGGTGGCGACGATTTGGCCGCGCGTTTTTCGGACAGCGCGGCGGAAATCAATAACGCGCAAGCGTTTACCGCCAGTGACAAAACCAACCGCGCGGAAATCTGGCGCGCTTCGTGGCAAATGTTTAAGGAACAACCGCTTTTCGGCGTGGGTTTGGGCGGTTATTGGACGGCGATTCCCGCCTATCACTACGCTTCGGGCCGTTTGACGCCGCGCCAGGCGCATAATGATTACTTGGAAATACTTGCCAGTGGCGGAGTTGTCGGCTTTGCGCTGGCGGCCTGGTTCTTGGTTTTGCTCGCGCGGCGCATACGAAAACGCCTGGCTTCGCCCGACACTTTCCGGCGGGCCGTCTGTTTCGGCGCGGCGGTTGGTCTGTTTGGCGTAGCGGTGCACAGCCTCTTGGATTTCGGCTTGCATATCACGATAAATGCCTTACTGTTCACGGTTTTATGCGTCATGGCAACGGCAGACGAACGGGTTGCCGAACGGCGCGCGCGGCGCGACCCGACAGTTGATGCGCCAGCGCGGGCGTTAGGCGCGTGGGCCTACGCGGGCGCGGTTGTAGGCGTATTTCTTTGCTTATGGGGCGCGTATAGTTTCGCTTGGATGGGTTTGTCGCGCTTGCTGGGCGATTACGCGCGAATGGGCGACAGCCGCAGCCCGCAGCAATTCGACGCCGCGCAAAGGGCCGCCGCCGCCACACCCAACGATGCTGACGCGCATTCTGCGTTGGGCTTAACCTTGCTGGCGCAACAACGCCAGGATGAAGCCTTGCAAGCCTTCGCCCAAGCCATCGCCGTTCGGCCCCGCGACTATGTCTTGTGGCTACAACTGGGCCGGGCACAGGACATCGTAGGCCGCGAACAAGAGGCCGTCGCGCCTTTTCGTGAAGCCGCGAGGCTGGCCCCGCGCTACGCCCAACCGCCCTGGCAACTGGGTAATATTTTGTTCCGGCAAGGCAAGATAGCCGACGGCCTGGCCGAATTGCGCCGCGCCGCGCAAAGCGACCCCGAACTGTTCCCCACTTTTGTAGATTTGGCCTGGGGCGCGAACGACGGCGACGCCGCCAAAGTTATTGACGCCGTGAAACCGGAAAAGCCGCCGGAGCGTCTGGCTTTGGGGCGTTACTTATTGAAAAAAGAGAAGGTTAGCGAGGCTGTCGCGCAATTCCGCGCCGCCGGCGAGTTGCCCGCGCCCGAACGCGAACGGTTAGTCCAAGACCTCTTCAACGCGAAAGCCTTCCGCGAGGCTTACGAAATCTGGCACGGAAATAAACCCGCCGGCGTCGTCAACGGCGATTTTGAGGAAGAAACCCGCGCCGGCGAAACCGCGTTCGGCTGGCGTTGGCAAAAGGGCGAGCCGGGCGTTAGTTATGCACGCGACCCGAACCAGCCACATAGCGGCAAGTTCAGTTTCAGCCTCACTTACAAAAATCAGGACAACCCCGAACGCGAAACGCTGGCGCAACTCGTCGCCGTTGCGCCAAGGTCACGCTACCGTCTGACCTTCGCGGCCCGCACCGCAAACCTGGCGGCGGCCAATTGGCCCACGCTCTACGTCGCCGACGCCGCGCAGGGTGGAACCTATATCGGCAGAACAGAAATTAAAGCTTCCGAGGGCTGGCAAACTTACGCGGTAGATTTTGTGACGAGCGAAAAAACCAGCGGCGTCATTCTCTACTTGCGCCGTCAACCCTGCGCCGGCGGCCCGTGCGCCATGTTCGGCACGCTCTGGCTGGATAGCTTCACGCTCAAATAAGTCAGAACCGCAAACGATAGCGGCGAAGTATTTTTTATTTTCTGGAAAATCAAACCCACTACTACTATCTCTTAAACAGAACACGAAGGAAGGACGCCGCAAGGTAAGTCGCACTAGCAGGCAGCCCGCAAGGAAAGCTCAGAACCGGTGCGGAAGAAAGCGAAAGGTCATTTCCGAGAGTGAGTTAGAGTTCCCGAATGTGTCAACTTAAACGCGGATGGAGAGTGCTCCCCATCCGCGTCTTTTTTTTGTCCACGATTATCTCTCAATATCCTACGGCTGCTTGCCGCTCACTCCATCAGTTTCAACTTCAATTCGTTCATCTGCGCGGCGTCCACCGGCCCTGGCGCGTCGAGCATTAAATCGGTGGCCGACGCGGTTTTGGGGAAAGCCATCACGTCGCGTATGTTTTCCGTGCCGCAGAGAATCATACAGAGGCGTTCGATGCCGGCGGCGAAACCCCCGTGCGGCGGCGTGCCGTATTCGAGCGCGTCAAGGAAAAAGCCGAAACGCTCGCGGGCCGTCTCGCGGGTCAGGCCCAACGCCTTGAAAATCAAGTTCTGCACGTCGCGCCGGTGAATACGAATCGAACCGCCGGCGCATTCCGAACCGTTCATCACCGCGTCATATGCTTTGGCGCGAATCTGGCCTAAAAGCTGCGTTTCGCCATCTTCCAGGGCGCGGCGCAGCAATGGCAAATCCTCATCTACGGGCGAGGTGAACGGGTGGTGCATGGCATCGTAACGGCCCGTGTCGGGGTTCAGTTCAAACATCGGGAAGTTGGTCACAATCAAGGGCTTATAAACGCCCGTGGGAATCATTTGCAAACGCCGCGCAAGTTCCACACGCAACGCGCCGAGGCTTGCGGCAACCACTTTTTTGCGGCCCGCGACAACTAGCACCGCATCGCCCTGATTCGCGCCCGCCGTTGCGCACATCCGTTCAATTGTCTCCGGCCCCAAGACTTTCAAGAGCGATGAGGAAACCTCGTCGCCCCGCTTTATCCACGCCAAACCGGACGCGCCGTAGCGTTTGACAAATTCTTGGAGTTCGTCTAATTGCTTGCGCGATAGGCTGTTGACGCCATCCGGCACAACGATTCCTTTCACTTGTCCGCCATTTTCCAGCACTGCGGCAAAGGGCGCGAACGTTGTATCTGATAGACAGCCGCTCAGGTCTTTTAGTTCCAAACTGTAACGCAAATCGGGTTTGTCCGAACCGTAACACGCCATCGCCTCGGCGTAACTCAGGCGCGGAAAAGGGTTGGGCAACTCCACGCCAATCAGCCGCATGACGCTGGTAAAGACGCCTTCGATGATGCGATAGACGATTTCTTCCGAGGCAAAGCTCAACTCCACGTCAAGCTGCGTAAACTCCGGCTGACGGTCGGCGCGCAAATCTTCGTCGCGGAAACAACGGGCGATTTGGTAATACTTGTCGAGGCCCGAAATCATGCAAAGTTGCTTCAAAATCTGCGGTGATTGTGGCAGCGCAAAGAATTTGCCAGGGTAGATACGCGAAGGCACGACAAAATCACGCGCGCCTTCGGGCGTGGATTTGAGCAAAATCGGCGTTTCGATGTGCAAGAATCCGGCGGCGTCCATATAGCGGTGGATTTCCAGCACGGCGCGATGGCGCATCTGCAAATAATGCTGCATCTGCGGGCGGCGCAAATCCAAATAGCGGTATTTCAAACGCACGTCTTCCGCCGCCAGCGATTCCGAACCCGCTACTGCCAGTTGAAACGGCAAATTCTTGGCGTCGTTGAGAATACGGATTTCCCGCGCTTGCACTTCAATCTCGCCCGTCGCCAACTTTGGGTTGCGTAAATTCTCGGCCCGCAAAACCACTTCGCCCGTCACGGCCACAACGTATTCGGTGCGCACCTGCTTGCCTTTGGCGTGGGCGTCGGGCGCGGTCTCCTCGTTGCAAACTACCTGCGTGATGCCTTCACGGTCACGCAAATCAATAAAAGTCAACGGCCCAAAGTCGCGCCGACGCGCGGCCCAGCCCATTAAAGTAACAGTTTGTCCCGCGTGTTCGGCGCGTAATTCGCCGCCTGAATGTGTGCGTTCTAAATTTCCTAAGTTGTCCAACATATTGATAAAGCCTCAGTCCGGCAAAGTCGAAATTCATAATGATACCGGAAGAGCGCGTAAGTATGAAGCGGTGGGGCAAACCGCCGCGTTGGAATGGCAAGAAAAACAACGGCGTGACGCTTTTGTGTAAGCATCACGCCGTTCTGTTCTCTTTGTTATTCGCTAAATCTACGCCGCAACCAACTCAGGTTGGCCCCGTTCTTCGTCCAACACGCGCAAGGTTTCCAGCAGCAAATTGGTGTTGCTGGGCGCGATGATGGTGAGGGGAAATTCCTCTGGCGACAACTCAAAGGCGAAGTTGCCGTTAAGGACTTGAATGAGTTGGCGAAAGGCGTGCTCGCCTTGGATGCCGGAAACGTCCGAGCCCACGATGTCGCCGTCATTGAAGAAGATACGGCCTTCCGTCGCGCCGCTGGACAAAGCCAGCTTGCCCGTCAGACGCCCGTTTTCCAGCAATTGAATGATGTCAAAGATGCTGATGGAACCCAACTGGCCGGACAGCAAACCCGACGGCAGCGGCGACGGTGACGCATAATGCCCCCCTTGTCCTTGCGCTACCAATTGCGGGTAACGCCCGCGCCGAATCGCTTCCAGGCCGGGCGCAACCGAGATGCGCGGGTCAAGTTGTTTGGCTTCCAACAGACGTTCGCGGGCGTCGTCAAAATTCTCGCGCTCGATGTAAAGCGTTGCCAACACTAAGCAATGCCGCGCCGCCTCGATGGGACGCTTGCTCCACATCATCAACTCGCGCAGCTTTTCGTGCAACAAAATAGCGCGTGGGTTGACCGCCACCGCCCTTTGCAAACGCCCGACGGCTTTATCCGTTGCCTGGTATTTAAGAAACAACTCCGCATCCAGCAAAGCCGCTTCCACATCGCCCGCTAAATCATTGTAAACTTCCGTTTCTTCCATGCTCACACGCCGCGTGGCACTCCCAACAGTCCACACAATTGCAGTGTAGCACACGCGAAAGAAAAGTTTAACTATTTTTAATTGTCCTGTATGTATTGGTTTATCGCACCTTTGCGAATTAACAAGGAGAAGCGTAACCAATTTTTACAGTCGCCTGAAAGATAACTATTGGGGTGTAATCAAAAGTGAAGCGGCTCTGCCGCCGGCTGTGCGGCGACGGCTATGCCTCGCCGGAAACCACGCTCTCTCAATAATTTGGGGCTACGC
>JAYVJN010000312.1:0-4440 GCA_043769325.1 Acidobacteriota bacterium | reverse complement strand
GGCGTAGCCCCAAATTATTGAGAGAGCGTGGTTTCCGGCGAGGCATAGCCGTCGCCGCACAGCCGGCGGCAGAGCCGCTTCACTTTTGATTACACCCCTTTAGCCGTGTGGCGATTCTGGCCCGGCCCAGGGCAACCACCCGTCATAACGCTCCGGCCCGCGATGATTGAGCAGCGCGGCTACTTCGGGGCAACTCAGCGCGTAAGGCGGTTGCCGGCGAAACGGATTGCGGGCCTGGCGTTTGTCTGAAAGTGGCAGTTGCGCACCGTAAGGGTCTTGCTTAAACTGTTGGTGCGCTTGGCGTTCGCCCGCTTCCGCGCCCGCCAGGTCAAGCGGATTATGCGCGCCAATAAATTCCCATCGCTCCCAGGGCCAACGCAGCGCGGCGCGGTGCAAGTCAAACCTGGCAGACTTAAAAGTCCAACTCACCACTGTCAGACGCGCCGGCCAACGCCCCGCGATTTCATGGAAACGACACAGGCCAAACAGCACATTCTCGAAGGAATCCCGCGCAAATTCTTCGGTTGCAGCGCGTTCACGGACATTTTCACAGCCAAACCAACCGAAATGCTCTGCCAAGTACCAATAACTCTGTGCTTCGCTACGCGGCCCCGCCGCACGGCGCGTCGGCCCGCCGGAAAATAGGAGCAACGCGCCCGCGTTCTGAGCCGCCAGTTCGACGCCACGACGTATGTGTTCGATATAAAACGGCGGTTCGCCGCGTTGAAAGTCTTGCAAAAACCAACTCTCGTCAGCTTCGGGCCGTGTGAAATCCGGCGCCAGGTAAACAGCGTGTCCGGCCACGAGAATCAAATGTTCCATTATGTTGTTTCTTGCCCCGTCATGCGCTTAATTGTCGGCAATAAAAGGGTGAGAACTGCTGCCGCAACCAGCAACCCGACGGCGATGCCACCGTAGAGTTTAACCAGTGTCCAGGAATTGTTGGTGACGAAAAACCCGGCCAGGTAACCGGCGAGTTTGTTGCCCAGCGAAGCGGCGAAGAACCAAGCACCCATCATCAGGCCGACGAATTTCACCGGCGAGAGTTTCGTTACCGTACTCAACCCCACCGGACTCAGGCACATCTCGCCCAAGACTTCAAAAAAGTACAGGGCAACCAGCCACAACGGGCTGATTTTGCCTTGCGCTGTCAAAACACACGCCGGCACAAACAGGCAATAACCCAGGCCAATAAATAGAAGCCCAAGCGCGAATTTCGCCGGGCTGGAAGGCTGGCGTTTGCCCCAACGAATCCACAAAGCGGAGAAAATCGGGGCCAGAATGATGACATAGAGCGGCGTCAGCGATTGCAGCCAACTCGCCGGAAACTCTCTGCCGAAAAGCCTTAAATCCACCAGATTTTTCGCAAACAGATTGAGGCTGGCCCCTTTCTGTTCGTAGGCGGCCCAGAAGAAAATCGTGAAAAAGAAGAGTATCAGAATTGCCGCCGTGCGTTTCCATTCAGCCGTTGTCAAATCTTCCTGCAAGCCGAGCATGACAAAGACTATCAGGGCGTCCAACGCAACCAAGGGAATCACCCAATCTTTGCCCAGAAAGTAGATTAGGGCCAGTGTGACGGTGGCAATGGCCGCGTAACCAATGCCAAAGGCTGGGTTAAACGGTTTTTTAGCTGCCGTTGCCTCTTCCTCAGACTTGGCGATAAAGCTACCGACATTTGCCAACGGTTGGCCCGGAATCGTGTAAACCAGTTTTTTACTACCAGTTTGAGGCCGTCGCGCCAGGTACAGGGCGACGCCGATGAGCAGTCCGATTAGTCCGAGTTGTTTGTTATAACCGAAGAAAGTGCCGATGATAGCGCCGATTAAACCACTGGCGAACGGATAGAAAATCGCCGGATGGATTTTAATGCTAAACGGCAAGACATAGAGAATCAGGCCAAAAACCATGCCCACACCGGCGGCGGCAAAGCCCCAGTGCCAACTTCCGGCGGCGTCGAATCCGGCTGAGGTGAGAAACGCTTTGAAGCCTTTATCTTCCGCCAGCGTGCCGCAGACCAGTGGCGCGGCAAACGCGCCCAGATTGATGCCCATGTAAAAGAGCGAAAAACCACTGTCGCGCCGCGTGTCGCTGGCGGAATAAAGCCCGCCGACCATCGTGCTGATGTTTGGTTTGAGCAAACCCGTGCCAACGGCAATCAACACCAGACCAGCGTAAAAGAACGGCATCGCGTGAATCGCCATGGAAAAATGGCCGCACGCGATAATCACGCCGCCAATAAATACGGTGCGCCGCGCGCCCCACAATTTGTCCGCGATAAACCCGCCCGGCAAGGCCAGCAGATAGACGAACATCGTGTAGGTGCCGTAAATCGAGGTCGCGGTTTTGGTGTCAAAGCCCAACCCGCCTTCGGCCACCGCCGCCGTCATGTACAGCACCAAAATGGCCCGCATCCCGTAATAACTGAACCGCTCCCACAGTTCAGTGGAAAACAGCGTCGTCAGCCCGCGCGGATGGCCGGCCAAACCGCCCGCATCGGCAGCGGAATCAATCATAGCGGTTTCGTTAATGGTCGTGGTGCTCATTTAGTTTCCTTTCTCGAATTAAGTTCAATGCTTGCGCGGGTCATGTCAGTACCGGAAGTGGTAGCGACGGGGTTCAACTAAGGTTGTCACAAGCGTTACGCCTAACCCCGTCGCTACCGCTCAGGGTACTGACCTAATTGTCGCCCCAAATCTCGCGCAAGGCGGCGCGAAAGGCTTGGTTTAGTTTCTCGGTGTCCGGTTTAGAGGCTTGCAGCCCGCTCAATTCTTGCTCGTAACGCGCCAGTTCGCGGGCGATAAACTCATTTAGTACAAGAATTTGCGGCTCGCGGTCTAGCTCTTCGCCGGCCTTTTTGCGTTCAATCAGTTCGTAAATAACGCTTTTGAGATGCGAGTCTTTTACCATGCGTTCGACCAATGCGCCAAATTCTACGGGCGCGACGCCGTAGCCCGCCTCAACCCACTGACACGCCAGCAAGGGGCGCAAGACATAGAAATACTTCTTGACGCGCACCGTCTCGCCTTTCAGGTAATCGCGGTAATTGCCCTGCGCCATATGCAGGTAATGATGCAGACACGCGACGGGCGAGTAACACTCAGCCGCGAGTTGGCGCAAAGCGGCGGCAACGCCTGTTTCCTCGCGGTAAACCATCGGCGAATGTAGCCATTCCAACAAAGGCGGGTTCGATTTCTTCAATAGCTGCAACGCTTTGCGTAAATCCCAACCACTTACGTCGAGTTCATCGGTGATAGGCTTTTCGATGACATCGCGCTTGGTTTCGACGTTAATGGAGAGATACCAATCCGTCGGACGCACATAGAGAAACCGCACGTCGTAGTCGCTGTCTGCCGAGGGAAACCCCCAGGCGCGGCTGCCCGATTCGCAAGCGTAAAAGATTCGGACACCTTCCGCGTGTTCAATCGCGGCTAATTCGTCTATAATTCGTTCGCGCATAACTTCGCAGACTTTATACCACGAGAAAGCCGGGTGGAAACTTTAACACGCGCTGTCGCGTAAAAGTTTCTTCGCTCAATTTCTAACTTTTAGGAGAAACCGAATCATGTTACGACGCAAAGCGGCAGCGATGCTGTTGGTTTATACTCTTTTGCTCCCTAGTCTAGCCCTCGCGCAAGGTACAGGCGGCGGTGCGCCCGCGCCGGCCCGCGACGCCAATGACCCCATCGAACGCATCAAGGACGAAGGCATGAAGCGTTCACAGGTGATGCAAACTTTATCTTACCTGACTGATGTTATCGGGCCGCGCCTGACGGCTTCGCCTAATATGAAGCGCGCCAACGAATGGACGCGCGACCAATTGAACGGTTGGGGCCTGAAAAACGCGCATCTTGAGGCCTGGGGGCCGTTTGGACGCGGCTGGGCGATTAAGAGCTTTTCCGCGCAAGTCTCCGCGCCGCAGTCATTTCCGCTTATCGCTTACCCCAAAGCCTGGTCACCGGGTATTAATATCGCCGCGCCAGAACCACCGGCCATGCCCGCGAAAAAAGGCAAACCCGCGCCGGCCATGATGATGAAGACCGCCGAACCCAGCCACACGCTGACCGCTGACGTGATTTTTCTCGACGCGCCGGATGCGGCGGCGTTGGAGAAATACAAAGGCCAACTGAAAGGCAAAATCATCCTGACTAGCCCCGTGCGTGAAGTCAAGGCGCATTTTGAAGGGCTTGGCACACGCCTCGGCGAAAAAGAGTTGTTGACGATGGCCGATTCTGCCGGCCCCAGCGGACGCGGCGGCGGTGGAAGACGTTTCGACCCGACTAATCCGCGTTTTGCTGAAATGATTAAGACGCAAACCTTTAACGCGCAAAAGGCGCAGTTTATCCAAGACGAAGGCGCGGCTTTGCTGATTGATGGCGCGCGCGGCGACGGCGGCACGGTTTTTGTGCAACAGGCCAATGTCCCGCAGAAAATTGACCCCAA
>JAYVJN010000311.1:0-5427 GCA_043769325.1 Acidobacteriota bacterium | reverse complement strand
ATGCGCGAGGGCGTCAACCTCGGCACACGCGGTTCGCTGGCCGACATCGGCCAAACCATCGCCGACAACTTCGGCCTCAAACTAACCGCGGGCGAGAGTTTTCTGGCCGAAATCGCGTAACGAAAACGAAAATGATTGCCGCCATCTGCCGGCGGTGCGATAATAAAAGCGGTTGCCACACAAAATGGCAGCCGCATTTCTTTTGCCAACCTTCTGCCCCTTCTAAAATCATGAAGCTAATCATCGTTATTCTGGCCGGAATCTATTTTCTGTGGTGCGCTTACGACCCGACGCAGTGGCATTTGATTGACGGCGTTAATCTGGTCATTCACGAAGCGGGCCACGTCGTGTTTAGTCCGTTTGGCGAATTTATCGGCATCGCCGGCGGCTCTCTGTTCCAAGTGATTGTGCCGGCGGTGTTTGTCGGTTATTTCGTTTGGCATGAAAAATACTTTTCGGCAGCCCTGACGCTCTTGTGGGTGGGCGAAAGCATCCTCAACGTCGCGGTTTACGCGGGCGATTCTCTGGCCCTGCAACTGCCGCTTCTGGGCGGGCCAGACACCATTCACGACTGGAATTTTATGCTCGAAAGGCTCGGCTTGCTCTCTTCTACGCCGCGCATCGCCGGCTTTCTGCGCCTGTGCGGGACATTGACTATTCTAACCGCTATCGCCGGCGGCATTTGGAGCGCGCAAAACGCTGAGGTTGCCGAAAACGAAGCCGCCTGGCAAGATATTTGATAACGATGAAACACGCTTACAAAACAACGCCGCGCGAACGTCTGGTTTACGCGGCGTTAATGCTTTTGGTTATTGTTTTGGGGTTGGCCTCGCGTAAATTTGCCGTCTGGTTGCCGCGTTTTGTGGCCGTTTATGCGGGAGATACTTTGTGGGCGTTACTGGTTTTTCTCGGAATCGGCTTTCTCTGGCCGCGCCTGGCAACTCTGCGCGTGGCGGGTCTGGCGTTGGCTTTCGCAGTTTGTATTGAGTTTAGCCAGCTTTACCACGCGCCCTGGCTGGACGCCCTGCGCCACACGCTGCCGGGCCACTTGGTTTTGGGCGATACATTTGTTGCCAGCGATTTGCTCTGTTATTTGGCTGGTGTTGCTCTGGGAGTCTTGGGCGAGATGTCGGGAAACAAAAAAAGCGGCCCGGCGTGATGCCGGGGCCGCTTTTTTTGGCTTGGTATAAATTTACTTGCGGCCCGCGCTTTTGATAAGCACGCCGAGCAAGAAACCGGCGGCGGCGGAAATCGCCAGGGCCTGCACAGGCTTTTTGCGGGCGTATTCTTTGGCTTCGTCGGCTACTTGGCCTAAGTCTTTCTCTTGCAATTCCTTGAGCTTGTCGCCAGCAACGCCGATGCGTGCGGTCAGGTATTCCTGCGCTTGTTTGGCGGTGACGGACAGCTTTTCGCCGTACTCTTGCGCGTAGGCGGAAAAATCTTTGGCCTCTTCCGTCATCGGTTCAATCTTTTCCACCACATCCAAGGCCAAAACTTCTTTGACTTCATTCTGCGCGACATTATTCATTTGATTTTCCATCTTTTTAACTCCTCCCGAAGTAAGCCCGCATTTAGGCGGGGACATCACACTATACGTTTGAAATGCGCCAGCCGTTCACAAAATCTTCCGGCGAACCCACCATCGGGCGCAAGACCGAGCGCGGAACCTTGCGACGCGGTTAGTTGTCGGCAGGATTAAAATGGTTGCTTGACTTTTTTGAAACAAAAATGTTAAGTAAGCGTTTACTTACTTATTAAGTAAGTGTTTACTTCGCGCATAAAAAGGAATGAACTGAAAATTGACTCCATTCACGCAAACAGAAACAGTAACCGCCGGCACGCGCTTGCCGGCTGAGGCGCGGCGCGAGGCGTTGGTCAGGGCGGCGATGAACCTTTTTTCGCAGCGCGGCTTTCGCGGCACGACGACGCGGGAAATCGCGCAAGCGGCGGGCGTTTCCGAGGCCATAATTTTTCGCCATTTCGCCAACAAAGAAGACCTTTACGCGGCAATACTTGACCATAAAGCCTGTCATCACGGCCCTTTGCCGGAACCTTGCGAGTTGTTGGCGGACGAGATTGCGCGGAAAGATGACCGCGCCGTTTTCCAAAAACTGGCTGTTTCGTTTTTGGAATTTCACGAACAAGACCCGCAGTTTATCCGTCTGTTGATGTATTCCGCGCTCGAAGGCCACGAATTAAAAGATATGTTTCTCAACCGCAACGTGCGCGAGATGTACGAGATGCTCGGCTCTTACATTCACCAGCGACAAGCGGAAAAAGCCTTCCGCGAAGTCAATCCGGCGGTTGTCGTGCGCGCCTTTATCGGCATGATTATCCATCATTCCATCAATAAATTGCTGTGGGACACGGAAGAGCAATTTTTGAAAATCAGCAACGAGGAAGCGGCCCGCGAGTTTACCGATATATTACTGCGCGGCATTGCCCGCTAAGGCAGAAGCCCGCGCGTGAGCAAGGGCGCATCGCTTAAAAAGTTATGCGAAAACACATCAAGCTAGGTTTACTTATTCTCGCCGCGAGTTTGGCGGCGGGCTGTTCCGGTTCCAAAGCCACGAAAACGGCGGCGAACGCCAACGCCGAAACGCCCAAACAGACGGCGGTGGATGTTTCGACGGCCCGCGCGATTCAACGCAATCTGCCTGGTTTTCTGGAAGTAACGGGCAATCTGGCGGCAGACGCGCAGGCCGATGTCGCGCCTTTGGTAAGCGGTAAGGTGGTGGAAACGCGCGGCGATATTGGCAGTTGGGTGGAAAAAGGCGCGGTTTTGGCGCGGCTGGATGACCGCGACGCGAAACTGCGTTTGCAACAGGCCGAGGCGCAGGTGGGGCAAGCCAAAGCCCAAGTCGCGCAAGCCAAAGCCCAAGTCGGCACAGCCCACGCGCAAGTTACCCAAGCCAAATTCCAAGTGCGCCAGGCCGAAGTCCGCGTGGGCATGAGGCCGGGCCAGGCCGCGCTGGTGAGCGACGATTTGGCCGACCCCCGCGCCATCAAAGCCCAACTTGATTTTGCGGAAAAAGAGTTGGCGCGGTTTGAGAAATTACTGGCGACGGGCGACGTTTCGCAGTCGGCCCGCGACCAAAAACGGGCGCAACGCGACCAGTTGGCACAACAATACGATTCGGTGCGGGCGGCTTCGGCGCAGGTTTATCAGGCCGTTTTCACGGCGCGGGCCGCCGTTGCTACCGCCGAACAGCAATCCGCTGTTGCCCGCCAGCAAGTTGTCACGGCGGAACAAGCGGTTGTAGCCGCCGAAACGCAAGCCGCGCAAGCCCGCAAAGCTATCACGGACACAGTAATTTACGCGCCGATGAACGGCTATATTTTGGAGCGTCCGGCAGATGTGGGCGAATACGTTTCGATTCAGGGCGGCGGCGGGCGCGTGGCGACGATAGTGCGGACAAACCCCTTGCGGGCGCGCGTTGACATACCCGAACAGGCCATCAGCGATGTGCGCGTAGGGCAATCCGTCAGCGTCTCCGTTGCCGATTGGCCCGACCGCAATTTTGCCGGAACCATCGCCCGCGCCTCGCCCAACGTCACGGCGGCCTCGCGCACATTGACTGTCGAAGCCGAAATAAATAACGGCGACAATCTCTTGCGGCCCGGCCAGTTCGCCACCGTGCGAATTCTGCAAGCCAAGTCCGCGCCGTCCGTCCTCGTGCCGCAACGCGCCGTCAAAACCGAAGGCCAAACGGCTTACGTTTACGTCATCAAAGACGGCCACGCCTCGCGCCGCCAAGTCCACTTAGGCCAACAAGAAGGCGATTTAGTGCAAATAAAAACCGGCGTTGGCGCGGATGAAACCGTAGCTACTAGCAATATCGAACAATTGAGCGACGGAATTGCCGTGCGGCAGTGAGCAAGCGTTTTGAGTCCCGCCTTTAGGCGGCGGGCCGCGTTATGGCTAAGGTATGAGATAACCAAGTGCCGCCAACTAAAGTTGGTACTCAAAACTAGGGAGTAGCAATGCAAAAACTAGCGGAAATATGTGTCCGGCGTCCGGTGTTTGCGACGATGTTGATTGTGTCGCTGACGGTGGTGGGCGCGTTTTCTTACAAGTCTCTGGGCGTTGACCTGTTTCCCAAGATTGACTTGCCGACGATTACCGTGACGGTGGTTAATCCGGGCGCGTCGCCGCAGGAAATTGAGACGGAAATCACCGACAAGGTGGAAAGCGCGGTCAACACGGTGAGCGGCATTGACGAACTGCGTTCCACTTCCGTCGAAGGCGTGTCGCAGACCTTCATCACGTTTTTGCTGGAAAAAGACCCGAATATCGCTTCGCAAGAAGTCCGCGACAAGGTGAATCTCATTGTGGGCGATTTGCCGGAAACCGCGAAGCAGCCCATCGTGCAGAAACTTGACACCGACGCCGCGCCGGTTGTCCGTCTGGCGATTTCGGCCCCGCGCAGTTTGCGTGAAATCACGGAAGTTGCGAAAAAGCAGATTAAAGAGAAGTTGGAAAGCGTCAGTGGCGTGGGCCAGGTTTCCATTGTGGGCGGGCGCGAACGCGAGATTCACGTCTGGATTGACCCCGACAAGATGCGCGCCTACAACGTCACGGCGGGCGAGGTCGTGGCGGCGGTCAAAGTGCAGAACATGGAAGTTCCGGGCGGGCGCGTGGACGAAGGCGCGCGCGAGATGACCGTCCGCACGATGGGTAAAATCGCTGACCCGCAAGAGTTTAACGAA
This sequence comes from Acidobacteriota bacterium, assembly GCA_043769325.1. Taxonomy (GTDB): domain Bacteria; phylum Acidobacteriota; class Blastocatellia; order Pyrinomonadales; family Pyrinomonadaceae; genus JAYVJN01. The sequence goes on along the minus strand of JAYVJN010000311.1, from coordinate 717 downwards.
TTGGTTGTGGCAACGCGCGGGGCTTACGCGGTCAAAATCAAAGACATCGGCTACATTGAAGACGGCACGGAAGAGGCCCGCACCGCCGCCACGCTCAACGGCCAACCCGCCGTGACGGTTATCATTACCAAGCAATCGGGGCAAAACACCGTAGCCATCGCGGATGAAGTTAAAGCCAAGTTAGCCAAAGAGATACTGCCGAATTTGCCGAAAGATTTCCGCATTCAAACCGTCGGCGACCAATCCCTTTTCATCAAAAATTCGCTCAACGCCATTCAGACCCACCTTATCGAAGGCAGCATCCTGGCGGCGATTGTCGTGTTCATCTTTTTGTGGAGTTTCCGCTCCACCTTTATCGCCGCAATTGCCATTCCAACCTCTTTGATTGCCACGTTTGGTTTGATGTACGCGATGGGCTACACGCTCAATCAAATTACTATGCTCTCGTTGACGCTGATGGTCGGCATCGTGATTGACGACGCGATTGTGGTCTTGGAAAACATCTACCGCTTCGTCGAAGAAAAGGGAATGCCGCCGTATCAGGCCGCTATTCACGCCACCCGCGAAATCGGGCCGGCGGTCATGGCGACCACGCTTTCGCTACTTGCGGTGTTTACGCCCGTCGGCTTTATGGGCGGCATCGTCGGGCGGTTCATGTCGTCGTTTGGCTTGACTTCCTCGTTCGCCGTCGCGGTTTCCCTACTTGTTTCGTTCACC
>JAYVJN010000310.1:0-3237 GCA_043769325.1 Acidobacteriota bacterium | reverse complement strand
GAAAAACGCACGTCCGCGACGGCAAAGAGCGCGTCGCCTGGTTTGACGGCTGCAACGCCAATCTCGCCGGCGCGCACGAAGGCATGGCGGGCGATGATTTTTTCCACGATATTCAAAGGACGCGGCGCGGTTGCCAAAGCGGGCGGCGCGATTTCACCGGTCAGACGCGCTTTGTTGTAATTGAACAGCCCGCCGTGTTCGACAATCTGCCGCGAAATCGGGTCGAGTCCGTCGGTAAATTCGGTAAGCGGGATTTCTTCGCCCGCCAGTATGCGCGGAATCAGGCCGAAATTGGTAGAAGTCAGTAAACCGATGTTCTGGCAGTTTTGCCCGTAAATTTTTTCGATAGTCTGCGCGATAACTAATTGCAGACCCGCGGCTTGTTCGGCAAAGGGCGCGGTCTCGCGGGATGAGCCGCAGCCTTTGGAAAGCCCCGAAACAACCACGCCGAAGCCACCGTTTTTCACCGCATCTTTTTCAACCGGATTGTCGCGCATTCCGGCATAAACATAGCGGCCCAGCGTTTCATCGTAATAAAAACAGACCCAGCCGGGCGTGATTTCGTCGGTGGAGATGTTGTTCATCAAGGGCAAATCAGGCGCGTAGGCTAAATCCTTGCCGTTTATCTGTTCTTTGATGAGTGCGGTATCTTCGGTCAGAAAAAGAAGGCGGCCCGTGAATTTGAGTTTGTCGGGGCGTTTGGTTGCGCTTGCTGTCATATTGACTCCAGTAAAAATGTTATGATTACGGCCAAAAGATGATTATAAACGAAAGGGCGGGAAAGTCTTAACGAGTGATGAAGCGTTTACATTTAATTATGGGTCTGTTGATGTTGGTCGTCTTTGTTTTGACGGGACAATACATGGACAAGTTTCACGAACACTTGCGTAACACGCCGGACGCCACGCGACTGCTGTTTCGCTCGCGTCATATCTATTTCTTGCTGGCGAGTTTAATAAATATCTTGTTGGGCGTTTATCTGGCACGGCATCCGGCGGGTTGGCGTAAGTGGCTGCAAACAATTGGTTCTACGCTACTTTTGGGTGCGCCCGCGTTGCTGCTTTACGCCTTTTTTACCGAACCGTTGCGCGGCGGTTGGGAATTAGTCGCCTCGCGTTACGGCATCTTTATTTTACTGGCGGGAACACTATTACACTTAATCAGCGCAGTGCGGCAGCGGGCGGGATAAAATCCTTCAATTTGTCCCAACTCTCGGCGTGTTCTTCAAAACCGTAAAGACGAATTTATTATCGGCAACCTCCTCAAATGAATAGACATAAGCGGTATCATTGAAGAGGTAGTAGCCGATAATGAAATCGAACTCGCCTTCCCGGAAACGGCGACGTTTGTGGTGGCCGTCGGCACAAGTTAAGCGCACAATGGGCCGGCCGTGTATTTGTCCAACCCAACGCACCTGCAATTTGAATAGTTGCGACGAGTCCGGCGGGCGCACAATGAAGTCGAATTTGTCGCCGTCAAAGGGCGATGAGAAGACCTGAAACCCGTGTAGCTCAAGGCGAAAACGAACTGCTGCTTCGGCGATGTTACCTTTACGTTGCGGTAGAAGTTTCTTCCCGTCCAGGGCGCGGTGATACTTGGATTCTTCGCCGTGACTTTTCTTACGCGACACGAGACATTTGCCGGCACGGTTTTTGGCTAGAGTTTCTTCTTGAGTGAGGGGATATGACCGCAAGAGGACGCTCAGACCAGACTGCGAAATGCCGGTGGCGCGGGCTATCTCCGACAGAGATATGCGTTCCACTACACGCAGGCGCAAGGCTTCTTCTTTCAAATGAGACGGTGTTGGGTTTATTTACGGGCCTCTAAAGCAAAAAACGCGCCGTTTTTATGCTGGCGCGTCTTTGCTTAAGAATTTGATGGAGCTGGAGAGACTCGAACTCTCGACCCCATGACTGCCAGTCATGTACTCTGCCAACTGAGCTACAGCCCCATCTTCGTCACGCAACAAAACGCAACGAACCTATAAATTAACGCAAAGGCGCATTGAGCGTCAAGCGCAGTTTAGCGTCCGGTGAAAACGGGTTTGCGTTTTTCGAGGAAAGCGGCGACGCCTTCTTCTTTGTCCGCGCTGGCAAAGCAGAGCGCGAAGAGGTCAACTTCGCGGCGCAAACCTTCGTCGAGATTGGAGCGCGAGGCGATTTTGACGGCCTCTTTTGCCATCCTGAGCGCGACGGGGCTTTTTTCGGCGATTTTGGCGGCCAGAGCCATCGTTTTGGCTTCCAGTTCTTCGTGCGGCACGACCATATTGACGAGGCCGATGCTGTGCGCGGTGGCGGCGTCAATCATGTCGCCGGTCAGGATTATCTCCATCGCCTTGCCTTCGCCGACGAGTCGCGCCAGGCGTTGCGTGCCGCCGCCGCCGGGAATGATGCCGAGGTTGATTTCCGGTTGACCAAGACGCGCTTTGTCGCTGGCGATGCGTAAATCACAGGCCAGAGCGAGTTCACAACCGCCGCCCAAACAAAAGCCGTTAATCATAGCGATAACCGGTTTGGGGAAGTTATCAAAGGCGGTAAATAGCGAATGGCCGAGCATGACCGAGCGTTGTTGATTAGCTGTGCGTCCGGCAAATTCGCCGATGTCCGCGCCGGCGACAAAGGATTTATCGCCCGCGCCGGTAAAGACAACCACGCGCACGGAATCGTCAACGGCCAGTTCTGCCAGCAAAGCCGCGCCTTCTTCGCGCGTTTGGATATTGAGAGCATTGAGTTTATCGGGGCGATTAATAGTTACCAGAGCCACCGCGCCGCGTTTTTCCAACAAAAGAGTTTCGTAAGTTTTAGACATAAGTTCTCCCTAAAATAAAAGTTGCGTAGCAAAAAAGTAAAGATAGCATTTTCCCGGTGAATAAATAAAGAGCGCAGGGAGCTGTCTAAAACTCCGTGCGCTCTGCGGGAAATTAGCCGGCGGCTTTAGCCATCGGTGGCGGCTTCGCCTTGTTCATCGGCGACCCAGGCGACAAACAGGCGCAACCAGCTTTCGGTTGGTTCCGTGATTCTTACCCCGATTCGGGCCGCGCCATAGATGGCTGGCGCGGTGCGAATGACGGCGGCGTTGATTTCCACCGGTGAACCATCGGGTTTATGAGCGCGCAAGAAAAGCGTGTCGCCTTTGTGAACTTCCTGGTTCAGGTGAAACAACACGCCGGAAGTAGAAATATCGTCAGTTTCCGTCGGCTCACTCCAGGCTCCGCCGTCGCTGGCCCGGCCTGAAACG
>JAYVJN010000309.1:0-5500 GCA_043769325.1 Acidobacteriota bacterium | reverse complement strand
ACTTGCCCGACGGATTTACCCTAACCTAACGCCGGATGTGGTTATCAATTATCATCTATTATGGCTACACCGGCGTTGTGACCGCAATAATTGATAAGTGATAATTGATAATTGATAACCGGCAATGCGCCACCCTTACTTTGAATAAGCCCTGCTCCCCGCCGCCAAGCGCGTAAAAACTTGTTGCACACTTTCCCGTTTATTGCTAACATCAATTTGGTAGGAGAAAGGCTGCGCTTGGCCTCTATCCGCCAACCTCAGCCAACTGCGCTAAGTTAGCCTTTCTCGCCTGACAACGGTAAAAAAACTGCTCGGAATTTTTGCCAAATCGAGTTAGTCCATCATCTTAAAGCAGTTTGGCCCTTACGATTAAAGCGGTTGCGCACTTCTGCAAATGCCTTCCGTATAACTTATATTCACCATCAACCCATATTGTGTTTCGCGCATCTAAAGCGGCTGGCAGTTTAACGGCGAATTTCTTGCTCAACAGAAAGTCGTTGTACTGCATATACTTATAGGCGCACGCTGCTTTAAGCTGCGATATTTTTTTGTAGCTGCGATAAATCCGGCGAAATACCAGACAAAAATTGGCTCTCAGAGTCATTAGGGGGCGATGGAACTACTAACTACTACTGTTTTGCCACAATTGGAACAACACCCAAAGGGTTCTAGTATGAGCACTTTTAAGGACAAAGAGCGGACTGCTACGCGCCCGGCCCAGGAACGCCAAGCAAAAGGCGGCCCCTGGGCGGACATCCTCAACAAGAGTGATGTCAATCGCTTGTGGGCCGAATTGCACCGTATCGTTTGCCATCACCCGCTTGTGAGAGCTTCGCGTAGCGCGGGTTTACTTATCGAAGAAGGCGCACAAAGCGCCTATACCGATTTGACGCAGGAGTTATTCGTCCAGCTTTTGAGCAAAAACCGATTTCAGCATTATCTGGATACAGAAATGCGGGATTTTGAAATTGAGTGTGAAATCAGCCAGATTGAATTAACCAACCTGCTCACCGCCGAATTGCGTAAACGCCACCCCGAATCTTACCGCCTGGCCCGCCGCATCTCTACTATCATCCAATCGAGCGGCAATTTTCGCCGCTTTGACCGCAATGGCGAAGAAGACGAGCCTTATCGCCGTTTGGCTGACCGTGTTTACGGCCTGGCGGAATGGGCCGACCCTAAGCGGCGGCGCGAGATGCAGGAAATGGAAGCGCGGGTGCATAACCTGGTGCCGGTGCGTCAACGCGATACGCGCATGGTCGGTTGCACCGGCGACGCGCAAATCGTTATCAGCAACGCGGACTTGGAAGATTTAATCGTTTCCGTAATGGAAGCTATTAATGCGCCGGTGGATGTGCGCGCCTTGCGCAGTTTGGTAATGTCGCGGTTGCCGGTAATGGACATCTACCTGGTGCCTTTGTCCGGCGGCGACGACAGCGACGAAGGCAGCTACCCGTTTCAGCCGATAGCCGTCGGCGATAACCCCGAACAGGGATTGCTGCGGCGTGAGTCGGAAGACGAAGCATCGGGCTTTGTGGATCGTTTTCTCAAAGGTTTGCACGCTTCGGTGCGTGGCAAATTGAAGCAGTACAATCGCATCCTGGGCGTTTTGTGGTATTGTTACCTCTGTCAGACTGACGCCACGCAGTTGGAAGTGGCGGATATGTTAGGCGTCTCGGATTCTTTGGTGTCTGATTACCGTCGCCGTATCCAACAGGAATTGCAAGCCCTGGCATTCTCCGAAGTTGAAGAGGCCCGTCGTTTTGAAACTGCCCTGCGTGAGCGTGTCCGTGTCTTGGTCTTAGAGCAAGACGCGGAAGGCGTCGCGGTTTAGTCCCCCCGCTAATTCTGGATTTTGCCCAAGAATAGGAATTTATTGCTAACGCGCAGCATCTGCGTTAGTTTCGTGTAACTTAAAGCTCCTATAGCTTGCCGGCAACACTTTTTCTGGCTGGGTTAAACGACCCGGCCTCTTGTGGTTTTAGCTGAGACGGAAAATCCGCTGATGGGTAAACTCTTCGGACAAGACGAACCGCCTGGCCTGCCGGCTTCGTTGCGCACGCGCAACACGCAACGGCGTGACGCAGAAACGGATTTCAGCCGGAAAAACAAGTGGCAAGACGATGCGCCGAATGATGAATGGAGTGTGCGCCGGCCCCAACCTGCCGCGCCCGGCGAGAATGAAACGTCGTTCACGCGCGCGCCTTCATCAGCAACACCAACGGAAACAGCAGTTTTACGCAATACGCCGGCCCTGGCCCTTGCCAACGGTGGTTTCTCTGCGCCACTCAACGAAGCACCCGCCGAAACGCCCGCCGCCAACGCCGGTTTAACTTGGGTGCGCAAACGCGGCCACGCTATTACCACCGTCCTACTTTTCTTCTTTACCCTCTTGGTTTACACGCGGCCCGCCGATTGGTGGTTACCTGACTGGCCTCTGTTTTCCGTGATGGAATCCCTCACTTATTATGTGGGGTTGGCTACGCTGGCGACTTTTTTGCCCATGCAACTTATCAGCGACGGCACGCCAACGGCGCGTCCGCGTGAATTATATTATGTCCTGATTTTGTTGCTCATGGGACTGTTATCTATCCCGCTGGCCGACCAAGACCGGTTCTACGCGCAAGAGACTTTCCGCGAATCGTTCATGCGGGCCGTGCTGATTTTTATAGTATTGTTCAATTCCGTTCGCACAGAGCGGCGTTGGCGTTTTCTCTTAGCGGTAAATTGGTGCGTCGGGGTTTTTCTGGCATACAAGGCTTTTGAAACATATATCTCCGGCGAGGCGTTGGTTGAAGGCTATCGCGTAGAAGGCATACTTGGCGGTATGTTTGGCAATCCCAACGACTTATCGCAACACCTTGTGACGATGACGCCGCTTTCCATTGCTTTCTTGCTGGCCGCGCCACGCAGTTTGGCTGATTTGCGGCAAGGCCACAACCCCCCGACCCTGGGCTTTATCGCGCCCTTGATTTTGGTTGTGCCGCGTCTGGCGCGACGCGCTTTTTACGTTGTCTGCGCGCTTATTTTATTGTTGGGGACGATGGTTACTTTTTCGCGGAGCGGCTTTTTGGCGACGTTTGTTTCATCTTTAGTATTGACTTATAAATTGGGCCGCAAACATCGCAAAGTGCTGATTCCGGCGGTGTTGGTCGTCGCGGTAGGCTTTCTGGCGGCAGCACCGGGCGAATATCGTAATCGTGTTTTGTCAATTTTGGACAGCGACCTGGAAGCTTCCGGTGGCAAGGGTTCGGCGGATGCCCGCAAAGATTTGCTCGGTGAATCCGCCAAAGTTGCCTTGCGCCATCCGGTGTTAGGCATCGGAATGGGTAACTTTCGTTTAATTTACAAATACCAAACTCATAATGCTTATACGCAAGTGGCGGCAGAAATGGGGCTGTTTGGCTTAATGGCCTATCTGTTTTTCATCATTGCGCCGCTCAAACGGCTGCTCGAAATTGAAAGGGCGACTTACAATACGCCCGACCACAGGCGCTTTTATTACCTGGCCGTCGGCCTGCAAGCCTCGCTTGCGGCTTACCTGGTAGGGAGTTTCTTTGGGTCTATCGCCTACTATTATCACATTTACTACTTAGTTGGGTTCGCGGTGAGTTTCCGTTTGATTTATTATAATACGCGGGGCATCTCCGTGAACGCGCTTCGTTTGTCGGAGGAAGACGCGGAAAAACCATCGCAACCGTCGCGGCCCGCGTTAGTTAGCGCATAAGCATGATGATTGATGTCGCACAAATCGTTTTGGGGTTGAGTCTGCTGGCCTTGGTTTATACATATGTCGGCTATCCGGCTTTGCTCTGGCTAATGAGCCGCTGGCGGGCGCGGCCCGTCAAAGTTGCGCCTTACGAACCTTTGGTAAGCATCATTATCACCGCCTACAACGAAGAACGAGACCTGCGGGCTAAATTGGAAAACACCTTAGCGTTGGATTACCCGGCAGACAAATTGGAGATTCTCGTCGCCTCCGATTGTTCTTCCGACGCCACTGACGACATCGCGCGCGCCTTTGCCGCAAAGGGCGTGCGCTTGTATCGCCAACCGCAACGCGCGGGCAAGACGGCGGCGCAGAATGCCGCGATTGAGCGCGTCAATGGCGAAATTGTGGTCTTTTCCGATGCCACCACGCTCTATCAGCCTGACGTGCTGCGGGTGATGATGCCTAACTTTTCTGACTCAAGCGTGGGTTGCGTGGCGGGCAAATTGGTTTATGTTGACCCCGGCGCAACCAGCGTCGGCAGCGGGGCGCAGTCTTATTGGAGTTACGAGACCTTTCTGAAACGCCACGAAAGCAGCGTGTTTTCGCTTATCGGCGTGTCGGGCTGTTTGTACGCCGTGCGCCGCGCCGCTTATGTCCCGCTTTACCCGGAAGCGTGCAGCGATTTCATCATTGCGACGAAGATGGTCGAGCAGGGTTTGCGCGCCATCTATGAACCGCGCGCTGTCTGCACCGAAGAAACTAACCAACAGGCCGGCAAAGAGTTACGGATGCGCGTGCGCGTTATCACACAAACCTTTACCGACCTCTGGCGGCATCGGCAGATGATGAACCCGTTGCGCAGCGGCTTTTACGCCATCCAATTGCTTTCCCACAAAGTCATGCGCTATCTCGTGCCGGTGTTTTTGCTGACGATTTTAGCGTCCACCGCCTTCTTATCGTTTTACTCGCCCTTTTACGCCGTTTTGTTTGCGGCGCAAGTGGCTTTTTACGCGATGGCTCTGGTCGGTTGGCTTTTGGAACGCGCCAATATACAGGCGCAACTTTTGGCGTTGCCCTATTATTTCGTGCTGGCGAATCTGGCTTCGGTCTTGGCGGCGCGCCAGTTTTTGCGTGGCGAACGCTACGCCAGTTGGGAACCGATTCGCGCGCCGGTTGAAGTGCCGCCAGCGGAACGAGTTATCAACGAAAACGCCAACGCTTATAAGTAACCAGCCGTCCGCCGCTTTGGTCAAATGGCCCCGCTCCATCATGTTTTCCCTGCGCAGTGAAAAAAGTTCTTTGGCGTCCCGCGCCTTTTGGCTGTTGGTCGCCAAAACGGTGGCATATGTTATTAGCTTTGCCCTGCCGCTTCTGCTGACGCGGCGGTTAGACCAAACCTCTTTTGGCTTCTACAAACAAGCCTTTCAAATCGTCAACTCCGCCGTCGTCATCTTGCCCATAGGCTTTATGATGAGCGCGTACTATTTTCTGCCCCGTGAAACAACAACGGAACGCAGAGGCGCGGTGGTCACTAACATACTGTTTTTCTACTATTTGCTGGGCGCGCTGGTGCTGCTTCTGTTATTTAGTTGGCCCGGCGTCCTGACCTATTTTGCCGGCGAACAGGACAGCGCGGTCTTTGCCGGTTACGCGCAGCTCATCGGGTTGACGATATTTCTGTGGGTTGGCTCATCATTTCTGGAAGTTATCGCTGTTGCCAACGAGGAATCGCATCTGGCGACGCTTTTTATTATCAACGCGCAAGTTACCAAAACCGGCTTTCTTATC
>JAYVJN010000308.1:0-2843 GCA_043769325.1 Acidobacteriota bacterium | reverse complement strand
CGGCGTTACCCTTATTTCGCGCGTTGCGCTCATGCGGACAAGGCTGTCCGCGCTCCAATCATTAGACCAAAGGTTTTACCGAAGCAAAAGGCTTGGTCGCAGCCCCTAACTCTTGAGCGGCTAATAAACCAACTCATCGGTTGACAAAATAGCTTGACTCCCGTTAATCTTCGCGTTGATGGCGGTAGCGGTGGCAAATGCTTTGGGCGCGTCGCGCGAAGAGATTGTGAGCCTTTTGCGCTCACGCGGGAGCGCGTGCGCCGAGGCTTTAGCTGAAGCCCTGAACGTCTCTAAGCAGTGTATTCGCAAACATTTAGAGATTTTAGAGCGCGACGGCTATGTCGAACACGCGGCAGAACGCGCCGGACGCGGGCGGCCTTCGTTCGCTTATCGTTTGACGACACAGGCGACCAACCAATTATTTCCCAAAAGTTACGACGCCTTCGCCCGCCAAGCCTTGCAGCAGATAAATATCGCTTGGGGGATGCGCGGGCTAAACGCGGTCTTTTGCGGTTGCGCCCAAGAGATGTGCGAGCGTTTCGCGCCGCAACTGGCGGGCTTGGGCTTTGATGAGCGCGTGACGAAACTGGCCGCGTTGTTGGACGCCGAAGGCTACGAAGCCCAAGTCGAACGCTTGCCCGACGGCACTTATTGGCTGACGGAAAGCAATTGCCCTCTGGACAGCGTGGCGCGGGAATACCGCCAGGTCTGTGACCGCGAGTTGGAAGTTTATCGCAAATTGTTGGATACTGAGGTTTACCGTGAATCGCGCATCGTCACCGGCGCGGCGCGGTGCGCTTACCGCGTGCTGAAACCATTGGCCTGATAAACCTGATGACGAAGGTAAAAGCAGAATTTAACTACTTGGTGGCAGAATTTGGTTTGAATTTTGTCCAAGAAAATGAGTCCGCTTTGTTGGCTGCCTGGTTACAAACAGGTTCGCCGGCATTGGAAAATCTCAGTGAGGGAATGCTGGCTAAAATTGAACCTCGTCTCAGTTCAGAAATTGACAGTTGGTTGGAAGAAGAACTCAAGATGAAACTTCTGGCCTTGATTTTCATGCTTGCCGAACTTGATGTGGCGCAAAAAATCGGAGTGTTTTTTGAACGTCAAATTACGGCGCAAATCGGGGAGTTTCGCATCTCCACAGTACCCGATTGCACAGTAGCGTCGGTTTACGGTTTTACCATCCCGAAAACGCCATACTTTTTCATGCAAGAGTTCAAGAAAAGCAAAGGCGACAAGCAAGACCCCGAAGGCCAGATGTTAGCGGCCATGATTGCCGCGCAGCATTTGAATCAAAACAGCAACCCGCTTTACGGCGCGTATGTTATTGGCCGGGACTGGTTTTTCACAGTTTTGGAGGGGAAAAATTACGCCCGCAGTAACGCGCTGCAATTGACTAAACCGGAAGAATTGCGAGCCGTCATACTAACACTACGCCAACTTAAACAGATTATTCTCAACGGATTAATGGATTAAACGGATTATGCCGATTACCGAACAAATTATTTTAGAGGCTTTGAGCCGGATTATTGACCCCGATTTACACAAGGACATTGTGAAGTTGGGTTTTGTGCGCGATGTTGCCATTAACGGCGGCGAGGTGTCGTTTCGCATCGTGTTGACGACGCCGGCGTGTCCCGTCAAGGAACAGATGGAGGGCGACGCGGAAAGCCTGGTGAGCGCGTTGCCGGGCGTTACTTCCGTCAAGGTCACGATGGACGCCGAAGTCCCGAAAGGGCGTGGCGTGGGCGGGCAGGTGGCCTTGCCGGGCGTGCAAAATATCATCGCGGTTTCTTCGGGCAAGGGCGGCGTGGGTAAATCTACGGTAGCCGTCAACTTAGCCGTGTCGCTGGCTTTGGACGGCGCGCGCGTCGGGCTAATGGACGTGGATATGTACGGCCCCAACGTGCCGCTCATGCTGGGCGCGGCGGATGAGCAGCCCTTTGTTGATGTGGATAAACTCGTGCCGCTTGAAGCGCACGGCATTAAGTTTATGTCAATGGGCGTCTTACAGCCGGGCGACAAGCCCATGATTGTGCGCGGGCCTATCTTGCACGGCATGGTGCGGCAATTTTTGGTTGACGTGCGCTGGGGCAATCTGGATTATCTCATTGTGGATATGCCGCCGGGCACGGGCGACGTGCAACTCTCGCTGGCGCAGCTAGTTCCGGTGCAAGGCGCGGTTATTGTGACGACGCCGCAGGAAGTTTCATTGATTGATGTGCGCCGCGCCGTGCGAATGTTTGAGCAGGTAGCGATTCCGGTGCTTGGCGTCATCGAAAATATGAGTTATTTTGTGCCGCCGGATATGCCTGATAAGCGTTATAATATCTTTGGCACGGGTGGCGGGCAGAAATTGGCCGACGAATACCACTTGAACTTTTTAGGCGAAGTGCCTTTAGGCATGGAAGTGCGCGAAGGCGGCGACACGGGCGTCCCCGTTGTGGTCGGCCAACCCGATTCGCCGCAAGCAAAAGCCTTTCGCCGCGTGGCCGGCGAAGTGGCGCGGCAAATTTCTATCGAAGCCACTAAACCGGAATTAAAGATTTTAGGGAAAGCCATCTGAGATTTCAAATTTCAGCTTTGAGATTTGAAAAACTATTTTTAAGGAGAACTAAACAAATGTCAGCAGTTACAACAGCACCTGCCGTCGCAGTTAATGTGACCGAAGCAGCGGCGGAAGAAGTGAAAAAATTCATGGGCAGCGAAGAAGACTTACCGGAAACCGCCGGTTTGCGTGTTCGCGTTGTGCCGGGTGGGTGTTCGGGCTTTCAGTACAGCCTGAACATCGAAGAAGAATCGCGCAACGGCGACCACATCGTTGATGCGTTTGGCGT
>JAYVJN010000307.1:0-11355 GCA_043769325.1 Acidobacteriota bacterium | reverse complement strand
CCGCGCCCATCCGTAAGCCAGCCTTCGTCAAAGGCTTGCAAGAATAAGTTCATCAGATAGGGCGAAGCCTTCTCCACTTCATCAAGCAGCAAAACGGTGTACGGATTCTCGCGCAATTGTTCGGTCAGGATACCGCCGCGTTCCGAACCGACAATGCCGCGCGGCATCCCGATAAGTTTTTCGATGCCGATAGTTCCGTCAGCGTATTCCGAGAGGTCAATCCGCACCATTTTGTGTTCGTCACCGAAAAGAAATTCCGCGACGGCTTTCGCCAATTCGGTTTTGCCCACGCCCGTCGGCCCCAAAAAGAGCAGCACGCCGTCGGATTTGTAGTAATTCTCTTTAAGCGGGCCTTTATTCAGCCGTAAGCGTTGCGAGACGGCTTTGATGGCCTCCTTTTGCCCGATAACGCGCTTGCCCAAAGCCGCTTCCATGTCCACGAAACGCTCGTTCGTGTCGCGGAAAATCATGTCGTGGGGGATGCGCGCCTCTTGCGAGATAACGTCAATAACGTGTTCGGGTTTTACGACCAGTGACGCCGGTTCATTAATTTCTACCTTGACCGAGGCTGTGTCCAGCCATCCGATAACTTTATCGGGCATATGCAGCCCGCGCATATAACGCGGGGCCATGTCGAGGGCCGTTTTGATGGCGTCGTCGGAAATTGTGACGGAGTAGTTTTTCTCCAGACGGGGACGCAAACCTAACATGATTTCGCGTGTTTCGTCAGTTGAAGGTTCGTCAATCTTGACTTGCCGGAAACGCCGCGCCAAGGCTTCGTCTTCGCCGATAGATTCTTTATATTCGGTGTTTGTGGTCGCGCCGATGATGCGGAGTTCGCCCCGCGCCAGGGCCGATTTGAACATATTGCCGGCGTCGGAAGTGGTTCCCATAGCCGCGCCCGCGCCGATGATGGTGTGGGCTTCGTCAATGAACAAAATCAGGTTGTCGCGCTCTTTCACCTCGTCAATAATGCCCTTGATGCGTTCCTCAAACATACCGCGCAGCATCGTGCCGGCGACGATTCCGCCCATTTGTAATTGGACGATGTGGGCATTGCGCAAGCGCGAAGGGACTTTTTCCGGTTCCAACTCGATAAGCCGCGCCAAGCCTTCGACCACCGCCGTTTTGCCGACGCCGGGTTCGCCCACCAACATTGGCGAGTTGGCGCGTTCGCGGTGGCAGAGGATTTCCATCATCTGGCGAATCTCTTTTTCGCGTCCGATGGTCGGCGGCAATTTATCCTGCCGCGCCAGACGGTTCAAAGAGACGCCGAAGTGCTTGAGATAGGATGGCAACTCGAATTTTTTCTTGTCGCGCTCTTCTTGTTTTTCGCGTTCGCGGACACGGCTGCGGACGTTCTCTGCCACTTCTTCCGGTTCAGCCCCGAATTGACGCAGCACGTTCATCAAAATCCCGTCTTCGTGGGTCAGCGCGGTGAACAAATCAGTGGATTCGATGGTGCGGCGGCCCTGCGCGCGCGCCCTGTCCATAGCCCGCTTAAAGAGGTCGGTGGTTTCAGGCGCGATGCGAAAACCTTTGCCGTTGTGCTGCGAACTGTCGTCCAGCTTTTTCTCAATCGCCAGACGCACGGAACGCGGGTCAACCTGCAAATCGCGCAAAGTGCCGTTGAATAAATCGGCCTCTTCGTTCGCCAGAGCTTCTAAAATATGCTCAATGGCGATGTAATTTTGCTCACGGCGGCGCGATTCGCTGACCGCGTGTTCCAAAATACGTTTGCCGCTATCGCTGAATTTCTCTTTGTATGCTTCCAAACCGGTCATGGCCCTAAACCTCTTATAAAATACGGGGCGCGTTTCTCAGGCTGTTCCGGCGAGTGCGCCATTTTATGCGCCGGAAGCGTCTATTTTTACTGCCACAGGCTAATTCGCCCGCATTATCTGCTTGGATGCGCCACGCCGGTTTTCCCGTTGTGCCGCGTCGTTCAATCATAACACAACTACGAAAGGATGAAGGCTAAAGGATGAAGGCTAAAACAGCGGACGAAAGCATTTTCTTTATCCTTCATCCTTCATCCTTTAGCCTTTTAGTAGTCGTATTCCTCACCACCCGGAATCGGCGGCCCCTTGGGTTCAGCCGGAATCTCGGTGATGGCGGCTTCCGTCGTTAAAAATAGTCCGGCGATAGAGGCCGCGTTTTGCAGCGCGGCGCGAACAACTTTGGTCGGGTCAATGATGCCCGCCGCCGCCAGGTCTTCATAGTTGCCTGTGGCGGCGTTAAAGCCGAAACCGTCCGCGCCGTCAGCGACGCGGCCCGCGATAATCGCGCCTTCCCAACCGGCGTTGGCGGCGATGCGGCGCAAGGGTTCTTCCAAAGCGCGGCGCAAGATGTTGCCGCCCGTCTGTTCGTCAAGGTCGTCTGAGGTTAAGCCTTTAATCGCTTGCGCGGCGCGGAACAAGGCCACGCCGCCGCCTGGGACGATGCCTTCCTGGGCCGCCGCTTTAGTCGCGTTCAAGGCGTCCTCGACCCGCATTTTAGTCTCTTTCATGGCGATTTCCGTCGCCGCGCCGACGCGAATCACGGCCACGCCGCCCGCTAGTTTCGCCAGCCGTTCACGCAATTTATCTTTGTCGTAATCCGAGGTAGCTTCTTCGATTTGCCGTTTGATGGTTTCGATGCGCCCTTGCAAAGCGGCAGCCGTGCCCGCGCCTTCCACGACGGTGGTATTTTCTTTTTCAATAATGACGCGCTTGGCCGTGCCTAAATCACTCAATTGCACGGCTTCCAGTTTCAGCCCCAAGTCCTCGCTGATGACTGTGCCGCCAATCAAAACGGCTAAATCGTCCATGATAGCCTTGCGCCTGTCGCCAAACGCGGGGGCTTTAACGGCGCAGACTTTCAAGACGCCACGCATACGGTTGACCACCAGCGTCGGCAGCGCGTCGCCGTCCACGTCCTCAGCAATGATGAGCAGGCTGCCCGCCTTTTGCGCCACTTTTTCCAGCAACGGCAAGATGTCGCGCATGGCCGATATTTTCTTTTCGTACAATAAGATGAAAGGATTTTCCAGTTCGCACGTCATCCGTTCGGTGTTGGTCACCAGGTAAGGCGAGACATAACCTCTGTCGAATTGCATCCCCTCAACCACTTCCAATTCTGTGACAAGCGATTTGGATTCCTCCACCGTCACCACGCCGTCTTTGCCGACTTGCTCCATCGCGGCGGCAATTAATTGGCCGATATTCTTGTCATTGTTGGCGGAAACGGTAGCGACGTTTTGCAAATCCTGTTGGCCTTCGACCTTTTTCGACATCTTTTCCAGTTCGGCAACGGCGGCGTCCGCAGCTTTTTGAATGCCGCGCTGCAAAGACATAGGGTTCGCGCCCGCCGCCACATTCTTAACGCCTTCGCGCACGATGGCTTGCGCCAAAATGGTCGCCGTCGTCGTGCCGTCGCCGGCGGTGTCGTTGGTCTTGACCGAAACCTCGCGCACCAATTGCGCTCCCAAGTTCTGGTATTTGTCTTTCAACGAAATATCCCGCGCCACCGTCACGCCGTCTTTGGTCACGACGGGCGAACCGTATTCGCGCCCCAAAACCACGTTGCGGCCCTTCGGCCCCAGCGTCACGCCCACCGCATTCGCCAGCGTATCCATGCCCCGCATAATCGCGGCGCGGGCCTCTTCACGATACTTAACTTGTTTTGCCACAAATGATTACTCCTTAAATGAAAACCTCTCGCACCTTGAAATACTCCAACTGCTCATCCGGTTCGGCGTCCAAAACCAGATATTCTGCCAACAATACCTTCGCCTCATCAGGCAAATTCCCGTGATAAATCTCGCCGCCTGTTTAGTCAAACTCCTTCGCCTTTTCAGCCATTCCGCCGGCAAGTGCTTTTTCTGCGGATACGCCCTACCCGGCGGCGTATTCGCGTATGTCTTGGGTATGCGACAAAGCAAACTCGCGCAAGCCCATTCTCATGCTTTAAGCCGTGCATGGCGCAGTTGTTCGAGTTCGGCTTTCAGTGGTTTCCAATACATCCGGTCGGCTTCGCGTTCGGCTCTTTCTTCTTGCGACAGTCTTTCTATCAACTCAGTTTCATCGCCGGCGATGGCTAATTTCAACAACGGACGAATTTCCACAAGTTTGTGACAGGTCTGGGGATGCCTTGCTGCGAGTTCAAGCAAGAGTTCGGGCGTGCGAAGTTCCAGCAGCCAGAAGCGGATTTGTGACGGCGTGGGTTTCTCGCTGCGGTTGAAATAATCGGCTTCGACAAGCCGGCGAATCATGGGCCAGTCTTTGTCGCGCTGAGTCTTTTTGGCCCGCACCAAATCGGGCAGCGACATCAATTCGTAAAGCGTGCCGTCGTCGGCCCTGAGCGTCACGCGGCGACGCCACAGTTTGGGAAAGTCGTCAACCCCGCGCATTTTGGTCATCACGTCCACCCGCAGACCGACGGCTTCCGGCGTAGCACAACGAAAATGAACGGCATGGCCCCGCCGCAAATACTCAACCTCAAACGGCGGAACCGCGATGACCTCCGCTTGCAACTCCGCCAAAACCGCGCGCAGCCGCGTGAGATTCGCCGGATTAGCCATGACGGTAAAATCAATATCGCGGCTAAACTCCGCCGCGCCGTACAATATGCAAGCCTGGCCGCCCATCAACAGGGCGCGAACCCGTTGTCGCGCCATCGAAGAAAGGACTCTGTGTATCGGGTTCCGCGTCAAGCGAACCTCCCATCGAAAGATAAATTTCCCACAGTTTCGCCGCTTCCCGCCAACGCTCCAAAGGCGTCAGCGCGTACCACTCAGCCAATTCTTCACCCACCAGTTGTTCCGCAGAAATCATAACCGTATCCGTCAGAGTCTAGCATAAACCTCCACGAAGCCAGTAGGCAGTAGGCAGTAGAAAAAGACAGATGTTGCTACTGGCGACGCAAGCCGGAAAGTCTTCTGCGCAGACCGAGGCGGCGGCGGTTCGCGCCTGTGTTAACGCAACGCGGCTTCTTACTGCCTGCTGCTGGCTGCCTGCTGCCTGCTGCCGCGTTGCGGCCTTATTGGAGAGGTATATAAAATCGACATTTCCCTCATTTAACCCGCTTCCTCGACTAGCTTTACGTCCAAGTCTGATTTGAAATTTGTTACTCGCCCGTCGTGTAAATACTGAAAATAGACACTAAAGCTGCGTGGCGTAATGAAGTTGAACTTGTATCGGAGTGGGCTGCCAGCTTCTTCTAAGTTTTCGTTCACACGCTCAAAATGAGCCAGCGCATAGGTGTTTTTCTTGCGATTTTCCTCAGATGGTTCAGCTAATTTCAACTCTTGATTCGCATCAACCGGCCCGTCCGACTTGTACGCGCGCGGGCCGCAAGAGGCGTTCGCCCATTTTGTAGCCACGCTGGTATTCGGCGGTGACGATGCCGTCTTGCTCTTCCGCAACCTGCACCAGGTCAATAGCTTCGTGTAGTTCGGGGTTAAAGGGTTGCCCCACCGCGATTAAAGGTTCGACGCCGGCGGCCATGAGCGCGTTGAGAAAATTCTTTTCCGTGCCGTGCACGCCGTTCAGCAGGGCTTCCAGCGAACCGCCTTTTTCGGCGGCTTCGATAGCCAGGCGGAGGGTGTCAACAACCGGCAACATACCCGCGACGACATCGCCTTTGCTGCGTTGCACGCGCTCTTCCGCCGTGCGGTTGAGCCGCGTGCGGATTTCGTCTATTTCCACCTGCATTTTGTGGCGGGCCTGTTCGTAACGCGACTGCACGTCGGCGACGGTGCGTTCCAGGGCCAGGTTGCGCGCTTCGGCGTCGCGCAATTTTGCTTCCAGTTCGGCGATATATTTAAGGTCGCCGTCCGCTTCCGCTAACTCCGGCGCGTAGTCTTCAGCGTCCAGCATCTCGATATTTATCCTACGTTTATCAGTCACTTTGAATTCTTCCGCCTCACGCTCCGGGGCGTTGGCGTTGGCGTATTTTTCTTCCATTTGCATCTGTTTTTTCTTCCGTCTAAATGAAACCATATGTTGTAATCGTAAATGGTAAATCGTGAATAGTAAATCGGCAAACGCCCGCGCCGGCCCACTATCCACGATTTACCGGTAAGGCGCGAATTACGAAACGGTAATTTTCACGCGCTGGCTTTCCGGTTTGGCCTGGCGCGGCAGTGTCACGCGCAGCACGCCGTCCTGGTAAACGGCCTTGATGTTGTCGCGGTCAACGTGGGCGTGGACGCGAAAACGACGCACGAAACGCCCGTTGGGACGCTCGTTGCGGCGCATCGTGTCAGTGTCCGAAGCGCGTTCGCCGCGAATCGTGAGGTGCGTTTCGTCCAAGTCCAATTCCATTTTCTCGCGGTCAAGTCCCGGCGCGTCCAATGCGATAACAAAGGCGTCCGCTGTTTCGTAAACGTCTGCCGCCGGACGCCAATCGGACTTTTCCGCTTCTTCGCCCTGTCCATACTTGCCGGCCACATCCGCAAAAACGGTGTTCAGGAAATCCTGCACCGTACCCCAATGCTGTTCTGGATAACCACAATTTCTTCTCATAATTTTCCCTTCTGTCGTAAGCCAAACAAAAGAAAAGTTTAGCCACAAATTGACACAAATTGACACAAATTCAAACTATTTTTTAATCTGTGTTTATCTGTGTCCATCTGTGGCTGATTTTCCTTTTTGCGTCAGTCTTTTAAGCCGCAGCGTGGGCGGCTTCGGTGATAAATTTCATCTCGCCATTTTCTGCTGTAACGCGCACGGTTTGGCCGGCTAAGACGCTGCCGTCCAGCAATTTTACGGCCAACGGGTTTTGCAGCAGCGTTTGAATGGCCCGCTTTAAGGGCCGTGCGCCATACATCGGGTCGTAGCCTTCGTTGGCAATCAATTCGTGCGCCGAGGCGTCAAGCTCAAGGCTGATGTTCTTGTCTGCCAACAGCTTACGCAGACGCGCCAATTGCACGTCAATGATTTTCACGATTTCGTCACGGGACAACTGATTGAAGATAACAATGTCGTCCACACGATTCAAAAACTCCGGCCTAAAGTGTTCGCGTAACACCTGTAAGGCCATCTCACGCGCCCCTTCCTCGTCCGCGCCGGCGGCCTGAATCTCACGCGACCCTAAGTTTGAGGTCATAATCAAGACCGTGTTTTTGAAGTCAACGGTGCGCCCTTTAGAGTCTGTAAGCCGCCCATCGTCAAGGATTTGCAGCAAGATGTTGAAAACATCCTGGTGCGCCTTTTCGATTTCGTCGAACAAAACCACGCTGTAAGGACGCCGCCGCACGGCTTCGGTCAGTTGCCCGCCTTCGTCGTAACCGATGTAGCCAGGAGGCGCGCCAATCATGCGCGAGACGGCGTGCTTTTCCATGTATTCCGACATATCCAGGCGAATCATGGCGCGTTCGTCGTCAAAGAGAAACTCGGCTAAAGCCTTTGCTGTCTCAGTTTTGCCTACGCCAGTCGGCCCCAGAAAGATAAACGAACCGACGGGCCGGTTGGGGTCTTGCAAACCGGCGCGGGAACGCCTGACCGCGTTGGCGACGGCAATTAAACCCTCGTCTTGCCCAATGACGCGCCGGCGCAAGCGGTCTTCCATCGTGACCAGCTTTTGCACCTCGCCTTCGAGCATTTTCGAGACCGGAATCCCTGTCCAACGGGCGACGATGACCGCAATATCCTCTTCGTCAACCTCTTCTTTAAGGAACACGCCGTCTTTTTGGATATTGCCTAATTGCGCCTGTTCCGCAGCCAGAAGCCTTTCCAGTTCAGGTATTTTGCCGTACTGCAACTCCGATGCTTTCAACAAATCGCCGGCGTTACGCGCCTGGTCTAGCTGTATCCGCGCTTGTTCAAGTTCGGCTTTGGCCGTGCGCATTTTCTCAATTTCATCCTTCTCGGCGTGCCATTGGGCCTTCATGCCGGAGGATTTTTCCTTGAGATTGACGATTTTCTTTTCGATGTCGGCGAGACGCGCTTTAGCTTTTTCGTCCTCTTCACGGCCCAACGCCTGGCGTTCGATTTCCAGTTGCAGAATTTCGCGCTCTAAAACGTCAATTTCCTGCGGCAGCGAGTCAATTTCAATACGCAGACGCGACGCCGCTTCGTCCATCAAGTCAATCGCCTTGTCGGGCAAGAATCTGTCGGAAATATAACGATGTGAAAGAGTTACGGCGGCGACAATCGCGCTATCCTTGATGCGGACGCCGTGATGCACCTCGTAGCGTTCCTTCAAACCGCGCAAAATCGCAATCGTGTCCTCAACGTCAGGTTCGCCCACCAAAACCTGTTGGAAGCGGCGTTCCAGCGCGGCGTCTTTCTCAATGTATTTCTTGTATTCGTTGAGCGTCGTCGCGCCGACACAGCGCAGTTCGCCCCGCGCCAACGCCGGTTTCAACATATTCGAGGCGTCAATCGCGCCTTCCGACGCGCCCGCGCCGACCAAAGTGTGCAATTCGTCAATAAACAGAACGATTTGGCCGTTAGCGTTGTGCATCTCTTTCAAGACGGCTTTGAGACGGTCTTCAAACTCGCCGCGATACTTCGCGCCGGCCAGCATCGCGCCTAAGTCCAGACTAACCAGACGTTTGCCGCGCAGCATTTCCGGCACGTCGCCCGACACCATGCGTTGCGCCAAGCCTTCGACAATGGCGGTTTTGCCCACGCCCGGTTCGCCAATCAGGACGGGATTATTTTTGGTGCGGCGCGAGAGAATTTGCACGGTGCGGCGGATTTCATCGTCGCGGCCAATTACAGGGTCGAGCTTTCCGGCCCGCGCCAGTTCGGTTAAGTCCTTAGCGTACTTGGATAAAGCCTCGTAATTGGCTTCGGCGTTCTGGTCGGTGATACGCGCCCCGCCGCGCATTTGCGTAATGGCTTTCTGTAAATCGTCACGCGCGATGCCGTGTTGTTTGAGAATACGGCCCGCTTGTCCGTCCTTTTCGTCCATCAGCGACAAAAGCAGATGCTCCGTCGAGATGTATTCGTCCTGCATTCCTTCGGCCAGCTTTTGCGCGGCCCCGAATAGCTGTGTAAGGCGCGGGCTGAAGTATTGCGAACCGCCCTCCACTTTGGGAAAACGCGCAACGGCGGCCTGTACGTCATCTTCTACAGTTTTAGCGTTGGCCCCCAACTTGCTCAACAAAGGCTTGACCACGCCGCCGTCTTGCGCCAACAAAGCGAGCAGTAAGTGTTCTGCCTCAACCTGTTGATGCTGGCGCACTTCAGCGTTTTCGATGGACGTTTGCACCGCCTCCTGGCCGCGAATTGTGAACCTTTCCATTCTCATAACTTCACCCTCGAATCATTGGTACGAAACAACGCTTCAGCAGGTCAACGGCTTAACTGAGCGCAAACGGATGATAAAACTTGAGTGTCTTATTGTCAAGTATGCTAACTAAAATGTGTCAAGTTGCGTTAAGGTCAGTACCCGGAGCGGTAGCGACGTGGTTAAATCTGTCGCGTCACCCAGTCGCTACCGCTTCCGGTACTGACTTGTTTTTGGCTTTCGCCAACTGTATTCTGCCTCCTTATGTTGCAAGGGCGCGAAAAATTACTGGCTTACGGGGCGTGGGCGGCGGTCTGTTTCTTTTGGGGGACGACGTATCTGGCGATTCGCATCGGTTTGGAGACCTTGCCGCCGGCGTTGTTCAGTGGCGTGCGGTTTCTTACGGCGGGCTTGATTTTGTTGACGATTATGCGCGCGCGGGGGGCGCGGCTACCGCAGGGGCGCGAGTGGCGGGCCTTGAGCTTAGTGGGCATCATGCTGTTGGGCATCGGCAATGGGATTGTGGTCTGGTCGGAACAGTGGATTCCGAGCAGTTTTGCGGCCTTGATTGTGGCGACTTCGCCGTTTTGGTTGGTGGGGTTGGACAGTTTTACGGCGGCGGGTGAACGCATCGGTTGGCGTTTATTGGCGGGCTTGCTCTTGGGTTGCGGCGGGATGCTTTTGTTGGTGGCGCCCAAGTTGTTCGGGCAAGCCTTGGATGTTAGCTATCTGTGGGGCGTAGTGGCCTTACAGTTTGGCGGCGCGACTTGGAGCGCGGGTTCGGTCTATGCCAAACGGCGGCCCGTCAGTGTTGCGCCTTTGATGGCGGCGGCGGTGCAGATGTTGGCGGCGGGGCTTTTTCTCTTGTTATTGGGGACTATCCTGGGCGAATGGCCGCGCTTTCATTGGAGCGGACGCAGTCTGGCGGCTTTTGTCTATCTATTGATTTTTGGTTCGTTGGTAGGCTATTCGGCTTACACTTACATTGTCCAGAAATTGCCGCTTTCGCTGGTGGCGATGCACTCTTACATCAACCCTCTAATCGCCGTGATTCTGGGTTGGGCCATCCTGAGCGAGCCTTTGAACTGGCGCGTGGCATTGTCGGCGGCGATAATCCTGAGCGGCGTGGCGCTGGTCAAAAGCGCGCCGCGAAAAACAGACGAAACTACTCCCGCAGTGTTTCCCCGCGAAACCGAAGCTTGTCCCGCCAAGACCTAAATATCTTCCGACGGAAAAAATGCGCGTAGCCAATCGTTGACCACACAGTCAATGACGAGGTGAATGCGGTCTTGTGGGCTATTGTTGGTAACGCTGTGAAAGAAGTTTACGTTGAGATACCAGGTCTCGCCTTCCCGCATTTCTACTCTCACATCATCAAGCAAAAAAACGACTTGCGGGTTAGTGAAAACCGGAATGTGGAGCCGCACCTCGCCGTCTTCGAGGCCGAGTTGGTAATCGCGGTGGCGACGAATCTCTGCGCCCGCGCCGAGTTTGAGGAAACGCGCTGAAGTTGTTTCACACTGTAAAGCCGCCAAAATTTCGGGAACGTAAGCGCAACGAGACATCTGCGCGGTGTTTTCGTAACCGTCTTTGGCGAAAGGGTCGGGGTAAATGGCGACAACCGCGCCTTTCGCGGCCCGCAGAGCGACGACGCTCCAATCGCCGGAATAGGTGTGGACGTTGAAATGCGGCGTCCATTCATCGGGCGCAAAGACGCGGGCGTCCGTTTGCAGCCGCGCCGCGTTAAAGTTAAAAGGTAGTTGCCAACGGGAAATCATTTTCTTCATAAAAGCGATAAACCGGTGCGCCACAGTACAATCCGTCATCGAACATTTATCACTGAACACTGTGCATTGTTAGTAAAATTATTTCATAAAATGTTCAAGGCATAGAAGCCAGTAGGCAGTAGAAAAAGATAGCTGTTGCTACTGGCGACGCAAGCCGGAAAGCCTTATGCGCAGACCGAGGCGGCGGCGGCGGTTCGCGCCTGTGTTAGCGCAACGCGGCTTCTTACTGCCGGCTGCCTGCTGCTGGCTGCCAGCAATTCTCGATGAAGCCGGAAGTACAGTAAATCAACACTTTAGCTTTTAGTGTTTTTGCGCTTTTGGTACTATCCTGGCATGAGACCACTTAATT